>JAYQWI020000610.1:0-2835 GCA_035871815.2 Candidatus Parabeggiatoa communis | reverse complement strand
GATGGTGGACAAGCGGTAGAAAAGGCTCATAGTGAACTGCCTGATTTAATTTTAATGGATATGAGTTTACCGGTTAAAGATGGTGAAACGGCCATTTTCGAGATCAAAACCTCAGAAACAACCCGACACATTCCCATTATTGCGTTAACGGCTCATGCGATGACATCGGACAAAGAGAAAGCCCTCAAAGCAGGTGCTGATGATATTCAAACTAAACCAATAGAATTTCATAATTTATTGAGCAAAATCAATCGGTTATTATCTATTGAGTCTAGTACAGCGGATTAACGCAATGAACGGATTAGTTTATTGGTATACTAGCAGCCTGTCGGAGAATACCGCTTAAGTAATTGTTTTGTATAAAATTTATGATTATTGATAAAAACGATAATAATCAATGAGTGAGTTGATTAATCCGACAGGCTGCTAGGTTTCTGAATTTATAGAATACAGCATGTAGGGTGGGATCGCTGTCGCCACAGATCACGGTTTTATCCCATACCCTATCCGCCCGCTTGCCCACCTTAATTGGTTAAAGAATGAAATTTGAAGAGTGAAAACAAACTATGCGCGAATTTAATATAACTGGCCCGTGCGATCCTGCCCTGCATTATACGGTTCCGCGTGATGCATTAATCGCTAAAGCTTTAAAAAAGATAATAGAAGGACGATATTTCACCCTTTTTGCGCCGAGACAGGCCGGTAAAACGACACTTTTTAAACTCCTACTGAACCATCTTGATAAAGAGAATGACTTCATAACCATCTTGCTCAGTTTTGAAAACTTGAAGACGGTATCAAAGGATGATTTTTATCAAGAATTAAACCATGAACTGAGACGTGAATTTGCTAAACACCAGATTCAATCTGAAGTTTCTATCCGTAACCCCGTCAATTTAAGACAGGTTTTTGAAAAACGCCGAAATCAATCTCAACAAATTGTTTTGGTAATTGATGAATTTGAAGGCATTCCTGACGCGGTTTTAAGTGAAGTCATGCACACTTTCAGAAAAATCTATCATCAAAAAGAATATCATGGCCTACAGGCCCTTATTTTAGTAGGTGTTAGCACGGTTGCCGAATTGGTTGTGAGCGAAGCGTCGCCGTTTAACATTGCCGAAGAATTACAAATGCCTTATTTCAGCTTTGAAGAAGTGCGTGTACTCATCAAGCAATATGTGACGGAATCGGGTCAAGTTTTTGAAGAGGCCGTGATCAAAGCCATTTATGAGAATACCAAGGGACAACCCGGCTTGGTTTGTGCTTTGTGTGCTTATCTGGTTGAAAAATTAGCGACGGATCGGCGTAAACCGGTTAGCCTTGAACACTATTATAAAGCTCAACATCATTTCCTGACAGAACGATTTGACAAAAATATCATCAATATTGTTCAAAAAGCGCGTCAAAAAAGACAGCTTATGCTGAAACTGCTTTTCGACGACGAGCCCATTTTTTTTTCAATTCATGATCTCGATATGGCATTTTTGTACGCTAATGGTGTGATTGACAAAAATAATGGGCATACAGACATTGTGGTACCGCTTTACAAAAAAGCCCTGATTACCGCGTTTCGCCCCTTGATAAATGGAGAAACGCGGCATTATATTAACTCGCCTGATGAGACAGTCAACACTTATCTGACGGCCGATAATGACTTAAATATCAATGCTTTACTGAATACCTATCGGGCCTACATTCGCCGACGCGGTTTTCGCGCCTTTGACACGGTTAACCTGAAAGAAGCGGCATGGCACTATTCATTGGATGGTTTTATCAATTTTTTCATTCAGCGTCTTGGCGGAGAAACTGATATCGAAGTGCCTTCTGGGAGAGGGCGGACAGATATTCTGATTCGCTATCAAGGCAGATCAAACATCATTGAGACGAAAGTGTATTCCGATAATACTTATTTTAAAAGAGGCAAAGGCCAACTCGCAGCTTATCTGAAATCAGAAGGCATTGCTAAAGGCTACTATGTGGTTTTTAGTCATCAGCATACTGAGCAAGATCACCTGTTTTCTGAGGAAATGATTCAGGAAAAGCGAATCTATACCCATATCATTCCGATAAAATTTGAGCAGCCTAGCCGTCTTCTCGTACCAGATGAACTGAAACTAACCAAATCAGAACAGATTGCTTGTAATCTCCTAAAAATGGAGACGTTTACAATAGAACAGATTGCTCAAATCACCGGTATCAGTACGGAAAGGCTTGAGCAGTTATCGGTTCAAAGTTGAAATAGAACGGGAGAAAAGGTGATGATAACCTCCCCTTTGCTTGAAGAAAAAGAAAGAACCCTAAAAAAATTGGCGAAAGAAGCGCCATAAGACGTTTGGAAACATAAGGAAAATACCCATAGCATTGTGCTTGAAGCTCATAAAAAATAGGGCTTCAAACTCAAATATGCTGAAAGAGAAGGGGGGATTTTAGAACCACTTTGGAAAAAACCATCCAGTAGCAAGGTGTCTTAGACTTTTAGGATTGAGTTGAATTGCAAACTCAAGTTTTCACTGCGCCCTATGTGGAGTTCAAACTTTAGTTTGAGTTGTTGAATTTCCGTTCACACGCAGTAACGAGCGAAGCGAGATCAACTTGAGTTTGACTTTCCGTTCACACGCAGTAACGAGCGAAGCGAGATCAACTTGAGTTTGAATTGCAAACTCAAGTTTGCACTCGCCCTTGAAGCATTCGGCCACTTGCTGACAACCCAAAGCTGTCAAAACACAGTAGCCGATATCAACTGGCCTGTATTTAAGGCAATTTATACGGCCCAAAAACCCAGGCCCTTGTTGGAACAGCTTGAAATACAGGCCTTTGCAAGCACCCATCCTCAAC
>JAYQWI020000609.1:0-2879 GCA_035871815.2 Candidatus Parabeggiatoa communis | reverse complement strand
ATCGAAGAGTTTATCCATGGCCGCTTCAAATTCTTGCCGAATCCCAGCTGCGATTTGTTGCCCGTATCCTTCCCAATTAATGGTATTGAGGGCCTTTAACACTTCTTGACTGGCCCCTTTTCCCAGTTCTTGTCCGAGCTTTTCCCAATCAACGGTATTGTTAATATGGTCAACCAATTTTTGGCCTGTGTTATCAACCATTTTCTCAAACTCGGGTTTAATGCCTTGAGCGATTCCTCTACCAGCACTTTCCCCTACCCTTTTTACTGCCAATTTGACTACATAGCTGATGCCTAATGAGAGTGTGTCCCACCAAGAACATTCGCCCGCCTGTACACGAGGTACATGAGCAAAGTGAATGAGCAGTATTACGAATAAGGAAAGGATAACCCTTCGCCATCGCATCGGTTTTAATAAGAGTGTCATTATGCCTCCTTTTGAATGATTAAAAATGAGTTTTAAAAATGGGGTTTAGAATGCCTCATTCTAAAGCATGACATTTAATATAGTAAAAACGGAAGCAATTTGAGTAAAGCTCTTGTGCCTCCTTTTCAGCCCCCCAAGCTGCTGAAAACGGGAGAATGCTTATTAAATCCTAAATTCTGAAATCAATTCCCGAAGTCTTTGCCATTCTGGTAACCATGTCCATACATCGGATGAAGATTGAATACCGCGCCGAATATGCTCTCGAAACACATAACAAGCTGGTTGGGGTGAATCTTTAAAACCAAGCTTTTTCAATTCAGATCGCATCATATAAAGTAAGTCTTTGCCTGCAAAGAAAGTGAGATAATGTTTGAAACGTTCTCCACCCTCTCCACATTCTTCAAGCACTTGTTCAAATTGATCTAATATATTGATTTTTAAGGCATCCATGGCCCTTTTTTTATGGGCAATAATATGGCCTATCTCACTACGACAATCTGACTCTTTTAATCCACGTTCTTTAGGAAAAAAGTGGCCCGGTTCCCGTTCGTCTCCCCAACCGTTAAAAGGTGGATTGGGATACGAAACACAAGATAATGCGATTCTTGCAGCAGTATAGTTGGCTATTTTTCGTGCTGATTTATCTAAAGCCGTTTTATATTTATCAATGGGCGGTGCTTTATCACCTAATGCTAATTTGACCACTTCTGGAGCAATCAGATAATTCTCAATTTCTTTCCTATCCCAGTACCATCCAAGCGGCACTTGTTGATTTTTGACGGTTGCATACCATTCATGAGGCGTATTGATAGGTTTGGAATTATCATCATCAAAATCTCTATCCTTGAGTCCAGCAATCATCATGTTTGGTTGGATTTCTCTTGCTGCCAAAATTCTTTGACGAAAACCATGTTTGCTGCCGATAGGTTTAACGACACAACCATTCGGTACTATCTTGAGTAAAACTTGTACATCAATACTTTGGATATCGCCTTCGCAGTATAGCGTATTTACAGGCATAGCGATCCTCCAGGCAAACGCCAAGTTTCATTTTGATTGATGACGTTGCTCACCGCCTCGGAGTGAGTCGTCATGATAAATTGACAGGTTGAACTGATTGAAGGCAGATGACGTATTAAAGACTGCGCGGCGGGTGGATGGAGATTGAGATCAATTTCATCAATCAATACAACAGAATAGGCCATTTGCTGTCGGACGACTTCATAGAGAAACGGGATAATGGATTGTTCACCTGCGGACATTTCTACAATGTCATAAGTGCGATGCCCGTCACTGAGTACAAAGCACTCTTCTTCTTCAGTGGGTGACTCAAAACTGGGCATACTTTCAATGCCTACAAAGGATCGTCCCGAAAAAATACTTTTATAAAGCGTTTCCAATTCCTTTAAGTAGTCTGGTTGACCCAAATTCTGTCGGCGTTTCCATCTAATGAGATGCTCACGTAAACGACCCACTCCCGATTCAAAGGACATTTGGCCCTTACCTTCTTTTCGCGGGTCAAAATGACTTTCGGAAGTGGTATTCGCTCCTGGGTTGCGAAACTGGTCAAACCAGAAGATACCGGGCAATTTTGAAAACCATGGGCGAACGGAGGTTTCTCCAGACAAAAATAATTCTCTCGCATAGTAGCGTCCCTGAAATTGTAGGCGTTCTGCTGGCGTATTCTCACCGACTTTCCAATAATGACCCATCAAAGTCAATTGAGTTAAAGCGTTGCCACTGGGTTGAACAAATTCATGTTCTGTTTGAAATTCCTTTGATTGTGCCTCATACCATTTTTCTGCCACCACGCGAGTGGCTTCAATTTCTTCATTTTCAAATGACACTTCCAATTGAATACGTGGTTTGCCCCATTTCCAGAAACGTCCGGGCAGAAATCCGATCCAATCAAAGTCGTAAAGAGTTTGAATTTGTCGGGTTGCTAATGCCAATGGGAGCGCAATAGCTTGCAGTAGTGTTGTTTTTCCAGTGCCATTATCACCCAGTATGAGAAATTGGTTACTCACTTCTTCAAGCATTTGGTGCTTAAAGGAAACATCAAGGTTGTCAAATAGCTTAAAATTTTGAAGAGAGATAGATTCGACTTTCATATAAAAAAAGAGCAAATGGGTGAATTGAGCGTCAATGCCATATCGTATCGGGCATACAGGCAGGTAGGCCCCTACAAACCCCCGCGTATTGAGGGAATTTTGGGGATATCCTTTAGTGCGAATCGGTAAATCTTTATTGCCATGAGTTGAGTTCAAAAAAAAAGGACTGATTCTACTATGAGTTCAAGTTGTTTGCAAATAAATTTGTTTCAAGGTATTAACATTTTTGCCGTTACTCAATACAGAAAAATAAACGCTAAAGACGCTAAAGACGCTAAAGGCGCTAAAGAATGCTAAAAAATATCTTTTGCGTTCTTTTGCGTCTCTTGCGTCTCTTGCGTT
>JAYQWI020000608.1:0-7676 GCA_035871815.2 Candidatus Parabeggiatoa communis | reverse complement strand
GGAACCGATGTTATTTCAAGAGAAGGGCATTTATTATGTGGGTTGGCAAACGCCAAACTCTTTAGCCAAATTAGGTTGCCAATATCCCTCACACTGGGAAATCAATGACAATGTATTGCCGCAAAACCAATTAGCCGAAAGTCACCCCTTGGTGTTAAATCCCGACAAACCCAAGCCCCCTGAAAAATCCACCCCCCCCAAGAAACGGAAGCTACAGAAATCAAAAGCAGACACAAAACCCTCCGCAAAACCCGATAAGGTATTTCGTGATCCCTTAAAAGACGGAGGAGAAGGGCCTGAAATGATCATTATTCCTGCTGGCAGATTTCGGATGGGCGATATTCAGGGCACAGGTGGTGCTGATGAAAAACCAGTACATCAAGTCTCAGTCAAAAGCTTTGCAATGGGGCGTTATCCGATTACCTTTGCTGAATATGACCGATTTTGTGAGGCAGATAATCGAAAAAAACCGAATGATGAAGGTTGGGGGCGTGATAATCGCCCAGTAATCAATCTATCTTGGGACGATGCCGTGGCTTATCTCAACTGGCTAACAGCGCAAACCGGCAAACCCTATCGTTTACCCAGTGAAGCCGAGTGGGAATATGCCGCCCGTGCGGGTACGGATACCGATTATTGGTGGGGGAATGAAATCGGTCAAAATCGTGCTAATTGTAGAAAGAGTGGTAGTGAATGGAGTGGCACTTCCCCAGTCGGTTCTTTTGATCCCAATCCCTTTGCTTTATATGACACTGTAGGCAACGTTTGGGAATGGTGTGCTGATCCTTGGCATGAGAATTATGAAAAAGCACCTACTGATGGCCGTATTTGGAAAAAATTGATTGAAAATCAACGTCTGCTTCGTGGCGGCTCGTTCCTCAACGACCCGGGGAACTGTCGTGCTGCCTATCGTAACGGGAACTCGTCGGACGGCCACGGCAGGTCCGGGGGTTTCCGTGGCTGCGCGGACTTAGCACTGTAACCTATTGATTTTTAGCACTTTACTCTTTTAGTCTTTTATCTTTTTCACTTTTGAAAGGCTATCGTTTGCTAAAGTGTTATTTTTTAAGGTTAGATTTAAGGTTAGGTTTTTCGGCCCGCGCCCTGCGCGGGACGCGATTTTTTTTGAGGCCTATAGTTCTTAGCGCGAAGCGCGAAGCGTGAGATAAATCTCACGCCAAGACGCTTCGGCGCAAAGATTAAATCAGCGGTGTCATGATAATCAGTTAAATCAGCGTTCTATTTTTTTTACGGTTGATTAACGCAACTGATAACTGATAACTGATAACTGATAACTGATAACTGATAGGGTGGGCTAGAGACGCGAGGCATCGCGTCTCTACAATTCGCGGTTTCGTTCCGACGCGATCGCGAAGCGTCTCTTTGCGGTAAAATACCGCCGACAAATTTAACAGCCAGTGACTTTAGAAACCCATCGCTTTACGTTCTTTCTCGATCAAATCGTCAATGATTTTCATCATCGCGATATAGCCATCTGCTTTGTCGCTGGTTAGGCGATATTTGCCGTTGACAATGATCGTGGGTACGCTATCGACACCATATCTGCTAGTCATATATTTGGCACGAGGGATTTTGCTTTCGTTCAGGCTAAAGGAGTCATAAGTGCCGTCAAACTCCTCTTTGCTAATACCCGCTTTGTCCAAAAAGAATTTTTGGAGTTTGCTTTGACTATTCATGTCCCTTTTTTTGTCATGGATAGCTTCAAAAAGAGGGGTATGGATTTGTTCTAAAACACCCAAGGCATCTGCTACGTAATAGGCTTTTGCCAAAGGTATCCGTGGATCATTGTCATACACGGCCGGCATTTGCCGGAAGACGACGTAATCTGGCTGCCTTTTGAGCCAGTTTTGCAAATAGTACTTGTCAAAGTAGCTGCAATGGGGGCAGGTGTACCAAAACAATTCAACGACTTCCACTTTCCTTGGATTGTCAGTGGGTTGTGGCGGATCTATCTTAACATATTTCTCGGCATGAGGCGCGTTTCCTGCGGCATGAACAGCTGCTGTCAAAAACAAACTGCTTGCGGTGAGGCAAACAAGTATTAGCCCCTTTTTAAGTGTGTTTTTCATCATGGATTAATTTGTTCCTTTCTTAAGGTGTTGTGAAAAGCGTGATTTTATCAAGGGAAAGGGAAAAGGGAATGGACAGTTTGTTCCCGTTTCCATTCCCAATTCGCTCATTCCCCCTGTCAAAATTTAATACACGCCTTGCATGTAATTGGTTACTGCTTTCATTTCGTCTTCGGACATTTTGAGGACAATATCACGCATCATGGCAGCATTACCTTCGGGTTTGCGGACACTGCTTTTGTAATCCTTCAATTGCTTGAGGCTGTAATCCGCATGTTGTCCGCTGATTTTGGGATATTTGGCTGCGGGATTTCCTTTGCCTTGCGGCCCATGACAGCTTATACAGGCAGGCAGTTGAGTCTGTCTATTGCCACCACGATAAATTTTTTGTCCTAATTCGAGTTCTTCTTGGCTGGCCGTTCCGATTTTGGGAGTTTGGCTTTCAAAATAGGCTCCGAGATCAAACACGTCTTGTTCAGTCAGTGGCGCGGCCATAGGTGACATGGTTTGTTCTGCACGGGCCCCAGATTGAAATCCTTTTAATTGTTGGACAATATAACTGGCATGTTGTCCAGCGAGATTAGGCCATAATGGATTGGCACTTTGACCATCGGCACCGTGACAAGTGCCACATAAGGCCGATTTGGCTTTGCCGGCCGTTGCATTGCCGGTTAAATCAGCACTGGCTGAGGCGTAAACAGTTGAACTACCTAAAGTTAAAACACAGAAAGCGAGTGTGAGTTTTTTCATTCTTTTGTCCGTAAGTCATTGAACACAAATAATTTATAATGAGTTTTCAAGCGCGTTTTTTATGTTTTTGGTGAGAAACGCTTAAACGAAATCGGTATTATATCTTAATAAGTATGGTTTGGTGAACTTTGTTATAGTAGAACGAATTAGGAACTGTCAGTTCCACTGTAGTACAACAGATTAACCCGTTCAGCGAACCTTCGGTGGGAGGCTAAATAAACGGATTTATAACAATTAAATCTATAGCCTTTTTCGATTGGGTTAAATACAGGGCTACGGGTTTGCCCCGACAAGCGCCACCCTGTTGCCCACTTGATTACCCTTTCCACCATGGGATATCTAAATCGGCTTTGATTGTTTTTTGCTCGTTTTTGCTGAGTGCCTTAAAAAAGGTGTAGCCGGTTTCTTTTTCTACGTCTTTGACTGACATGGCATAGTCCCAAAGTTGACTGGCTTTGGTACTTTCGTTGGGCAAAATAAAGCCGATACAGCGTTGGTGTTTGAAGGAATAGACGACTTTGTAAAAACTTTTGGGCAGTGGAATATCGTTAATCTGTTCTGGATTGTCATCATATAGGGGGCCGGTGACAATATATAATTTGCCTCCTTTGGTGTGTGTCCATCCTCGGATGGTGCTTTCGAGACTGCCCCAGGCTTGACGATTCAATTTAGGCGCTTGTAGTGCAATATTTGACATTGCAAAGGTTTGGTGATTGGCGACGCGACTAAAATCAATGGCGGCACTTGGGGCTAAATGGCCTTTATCATAACCGGTATTCCTAAAGGCTTCTGGTTGAACGCGGTGTTCTTCTGGCAGATCAGGATCGGCATAAAATTCGTCGCTTCTTTCGACATCAATCCCGATAGAACCTTTGGAAATCACGTAAGATGCCCAGGCAGCGCATTTGTACTTGTAGCTATAGCCAACGCTATAGCCGTCGCGATCAAGCACGATATCCGTTTTACAAGGCTCACCGAGTTTTTTGTGATCTCGAAGTACATATATCCAAGTATAGGTTTTATGACGGTTGGGCCATAAGTAAGTTGCATAGACATAATGCGCGGCGGCCCCGGCAATAGCGGAGCCTACGCCGACTACAATACATTTTAATTCCATAGCGTGGTTAATTTTTAATGGTTAATTGTTAATTATTCTTAATGGTTCTTAATAGGTTAATAGCTTATGGCGCGGGCCCATCAGTGTCAATCCCAAAACTCTTATGGGCTTATCACCTATCCGTTTTCTCTAATTCATTTATATGTCTGTTTCGACGCGAGGCATTCAGAGACGCGAGGCATTCAGAGACGCGAGGCATTCAGAGACGCGAGGCATCGCGTCTCTACCGTAAAAATTACTGATAACGTGGTAGTAGTTGAATGGTGTCATCCATCCAAATATTAATGCCTTCGTGCAAGGCGTGTAACATCTGTTTTTCCCATTCTTTTTGGGTTGCAACGACGGCCTGATCGACATCAGCAATAAATGTATCTCGTTGTGTCAATTCCATGCCTTCATTGATGACATAATCAATTCCAAGTCCACCCAGGAGGCCGATGGCAGTGCCTATGGGGCCACCTAATGTGCCCACCGCGCCGCCAGTACCAGCCAATACCGCTTTAGAGACGAAGGGGGCCGATAATTTGGCAAAAATGCCTTTACTGGCGGCTCCGGCAATGGCGGTTTCGGCAACCCCTTTTCCAACGGCACCGGCAACGACTTTGCCTGTCGCAGCGCCACCTGCGGCTAGGGCCGCACCCATGGCCGCCCCTTTGGGGCCTTTTTCATATTCTGCCATGTTGATTTTATTAAATTGGCTGTCCCAATCAAGGCTTAGTACGGTATTTTCTGTCGAGGGCGTATTAAGATGCGTGGTATATTTTGACACAAAGGCCTGAAAATCGACTTGCATCTTTGATAAGACATTAACATAGTTTTTATGGGCCGCTTGCAATATTGTCCTATAAGTCGTTTGTAATTGCGGGTCGGTGACTTCAGGGCGCAGTACGATATTTTCATAATGTTTGTGCAAATATTTCTCTAGATCATAAGATACGGCCTCTGAGATCGTTGTGGCTTCGGCGCTCAAGGTATGTCGTGTTGCTGAGGTTGTCGCTTCCCACAATATTTTATAGGTTGTGGTGTAGGCAAAATACCAGTCAGCAAATCGATCAATACGTTGACGCATCCCATCAAACACCGTTGTCAGCGCATCATGCAATTGCTTGTCTGTTAGTGTCAGTAATTGATTTTTTGACTGATCTAAATGCGCGGTTTGTTGATTCACAAAATCAGAATAGTCTTGGGCATCGGCAATGACTCGGACTTGTTTACCATTTTGATTTTTATAGACTAAGGTAACGGTTGGACGAACTTGGGAATGTATGCCCGTTTTAACGACGGATTCATCAGAATGAACGGCCTTATTATAGTCGAGGTGTACTAGCAGACTATCATACCATTGTCGTCCAAACATTAAACCCAAAAAAACTAATACGATGATGATGAACATCCATAAGATGGACGAAAAGAATCTAAACAAACAGCCGCGTTTTCGGCGAATTTTGGGCGGTGGGGGTGGATTGACTTCAAGGGCAGGAATATAGTCGCCCGTTTTGGTTTCTACTGAAGAAAGCGGATTATTGGGTTTCATTTGGCCTCACTTTTAGCGCAAATCGTGTGATTTAATCATTCTTTTTGTAGGGGCAATCCCTTGTGGTTACCCTTTTTCCCCTTTTCGCTCTCCCATTTCTTCTTCATTTTTTTCCCCTTCCAAAATCGCTAACCGTTGTGCTAAACGACGCATTTTTCGTTCTAAATCAGATTGATGGATATCGATGCTAATGACTTTAACTAGAATCATAGCCATCCCTAAAATAAAAACTAATGTGGGTGGATAATTGATACCGAGTTGAATCGCAACCTGATCGATCAAGGTGGGGAAAATACCCAAGATCATGACACTCAAGGCGACCAGTAACCACCATAACGCATGGCGAGAATGCAGGTGATCGCGACGAATCAACCATAATATGATGCCGGCTAATAATAAGCCAATAGTAGCAGAAGTCACTTGGTATGGCATGGCAATTTTTTACTCTGTTTGAATCGTGCTAGACATAAAATGCCTGTGTGCAGCATATATTGACTCACCGCCCACCAGGAACTAAAAATACGCGAATGGCCCGCAATTCTGGGATGCATTAAAATCGGGGTTTCCATGACATGCAGCTCGGCTTTATGTAATAAGATGAGTACACCCATATCTTGATAATCCAGTAAAGTGGCTGCTTTTGATGCCAATAAGGTGATAGCAGGCCGGTTATAGGCCCGTAAACCGGAAGTCAAATCTTCTAAGGCAATACCAGATACTTTGCGAAAAAAAGACCAGGCGAAGCGTCTTAATAAACTACCGCGTTGCGGATAAGCGCCTACAACAACATCGCATTGGAGCGATGCCAGTGGTGCTAATAACGCTTGAATAGATTCGGCCTCATGTTGTCCATCGGCATCCATTGTCAGAGCGGTGTTAAAACCGTGTTTTGAGGCATAGCATAAACCGGTTTGTATCGCTCCCCAGGCCCCTAATGAAAAAGGCAAGGGTAAAACGATGGCACCCGCGGCACGCGCGACTTTGGCCGTATCATCGGTACTGGCATCATCAATCACGACGACTGTGACGGCAAAACGGGCTTTAACTTCAGAGACAACTTGGCCTACCGTTTTGACTTCATTTTTGGCCGGAATCAGGATGATAAGCGGCTCATAATGGGCTAAAGATTTCATGATTCAAGCGTTTACGAGTTGAGGTGTTGAGGCCTGATTTTTTAAGAGTATCGAGATGCTGATCGTATTAATTTTGATAAACACTGATTTTTCGTTTTACATCCGGTTGACTCTAGTGCAAGAAAGCGGAAATTTTCAGACCACCCAGCCACCCAGCCACCCAGCCAACAGCTAAAGCAGTTGTCTCAAAGCTCAAGTCACCTAAAGGTGACTAACTAACCAAAATAGTTCTAAAAACACATCCAACTAATCCCTTCAATATCATTATATGGGCTATTTGCCAAAAAGGCGCTGTCTGCTATTGAACAATTCTCAATGTCAAAGGAATGAATCCCAGTATCATTGGCTTGATGTACAGCAAACAATAAGCTGCCATCGGGTAACATGGAAAGGGCTTCTACTTCTGATGGAAAGCGATCACAGGTTTTTTCTAGTACCCCTGTTTCATAGATGTACTCATACAAGCCCGTGCTTTTAGAACCATACAGTTTTGCGCCATCATTATGCCAAGTGATGCCTTCAACTTTATCATTTGATGCAATCTTCTCAGTTGTTTGGCAAACGCCATTCTCAATCTGATCTAATTCAATCGTAAACAACCCTTCACGAGCAGCCCAAACCCA
This sequence comes from Candidatus Parabeggiatoa communis, assembly GCA_035871815.2. Taxonomy (GTDB): domain Bacteria; phylum Pseudomonadota; class Gammaproteobacteria; order Beggiatoales; family Beggiatoaceae; genus Parabeggiatoa; species Parabeggiatoa communis. The sequence goes on along the minus strand of JAYQWI020000608.1, from coordinate 429 downwards.
TAAACTGTGATCTTGCGGATGGAATGACATCGCCTCAACATCGCCTAAACCCGTACTACAAAACGGTGTCACTGTGCCATCCAATTTATCGACTTGGTAAATATAGCCCTGCGCCAAACCGACAGCCTGATTATCGCCCGAAGAGGCATAAATATCCTGTGTATTGGGATGAATCGCCATGCCTTCAATATCATGCCCAAAATGCGTATCGCCTAACGCTTTGATATCAAACTCATTATTGGGATTAATGGTGAAGAATTGAGAGTCATTCAGGCCACCATCATGTAGGGCATAAACTAAACAAGCTGACTCAACTTCTTCGTCGATTGTCTGCGTTTCGTTTGAAAAACAGGGGGTTTGCGTCTCTGCCCAATTTGAAGCTTTGTTATTAAGCCAATTGATCAATCCAGAATCAGAAGCCGTTAAATG
>JAYQWI020000607.1:0-5113 GCA_035871815.2 Candidatus Parabeggiatoa communis | reverse complement strand
GCCTTCTAATATCGTTTATACAGCGGACGATCCTGGACAATGGGCAAAAAAAGTCGGGGGCCATCTTCCCAAAGTGAGCATCCAAGGTAAGACAGTGACGATTACCACTGATCATCCTAGGATTAAAAACCATTATATCGTTCGTCATACCCTCGTGTCTGAAGAAGGAACCGTGATTGGTGGAAAAGTGTTTCAGCCCGAGGATGAACCGGTTTCAAAATTTGAGTTACCGGAAGGGCATGGCTCTAAGTTTTATGCAACCAGTTTTTGCAACAAACATGATTTGTGGGTAGCCGAACTGACAGTTTAACTCTAGTCTTAATTGGTATTGAGGCTCACGATACGAAAAAACAGGGCGTTCGTGTTAGTGCAACGTCTTCTAGTCGCTTACCGTGTCTTTCAAGACTGGTAGACTCCGTAAGACAAAGTTTTGTTTGAGGTAAAAAACCTGCCATGTTTGGCAAACCTGGCAGGTTTGGCACATTATCTTTATATTCTAGGCTTTGGAACAAACTCTTGATTTCATAGCAAAAATTGATCAAACCCTTCCAGAGTTTCCGTTACCCTAAACAAATATTATGAATAATCTAATTAATCAATATTAAAGAAAGCCGCCATGCCGATAGGTTAAAAGCAACAATTAATTCTTATTTGTCGTCTTAACTGGCCTGTGGGGCGAATACGACAGTGCGGCTACACATTTTTGGCTATTTAATTGTAGAAACGCGATGCCTCGCGTCTCCATGCTCCCATCAAAACACCTCAATAATTATAATTGTAGATTTGCGCCGCAAAGCGTCTCCATGCTCCCATCAAAACATCTCAATAATTCGTTTTCGGCTATTAATTAAATTAGAGACGCGATGCGTAGCAAATCTCAGAGCCCATCAAAACCCATCACAACCTTGGTTTCAAAGACGATAGTGCCCCAAAAGTGAGTTATAATAAGTTTAGGGTCATCACCTTTTAGGCTATTTAAATAGAATTATAGAGACGCTTTGCGGCGCAAATCTACGAGGAATATTATGACTAATCCAATTAACCAATATCGGATTCAAATTCAAATTAATCTCAACACTGGTGTAGCCAAGGAACATACTCATCGCACTGCCTTGGTGAATTTGTTATAAACGCTGTTAAGTTACCCGTTTTTACTTTAAAAATCTATTATTTATAGTGCGGGTATTTTTATAACACGCGGTATATCGCTAAAAATAAAAGTCAAGCGTTTTTTTCGCCTGTATTATTATGATATAATTTTTTTTGTTTAATTTGACGAATAATTATCAATTATGGACTTAATAGATGAACTGAATAATTTATCTTCCAAAGTGTCCAAACAAAGGGACATGATTAAAACGGAGGAGGCTACAAAAAACGCTTTTGTGATGCCCTTCATTCGTGCGCTGGGCTATAACGTTTTTGAACCAACTGAGGTAACCCCTGAACTAACAGCCGATATTGGGACTAAAAAAGGGGAAAAAGTTGATTATGCTATCCTTCAAGACGGCAAACCTATTATTCTGTTTGAGTGCAAATGGTGTGGAGTTAATTTAGATAAACAGCATAAATCTCAACTTTATCGCTATTTTAGTGTCACAGAGGCGCGCTTTGGCGTATTGACTAATGGCATTATTTACCGCTTTTATACTGACTTGGATGAACCCAATAAAATGGATGCTAAGCCATTTATGGAGTTTAGTATTCTTGATGTGACAGAAGCGATGATGGAGGATTTGAAAAAATTCAGTCAGTCTTTTTTTTCGTTAGAAGAAACGTTAACTGCCGCGATCGATATGAAGTATACGAGGGAGATCAAACGCATTTTAGCAGAACAGATGACGGTGCCTTTAGAGGATTTCGTGCGGTTTTTTGCTTCTCAAATTTATGCGGGCAAGTTAACCCAAGCTGTCAAGCAACAGTTTGGCGACTTGATTAAAAAAGCCTTGCATCAATTTGTAAATGAGAGAATCAATGAACGCTTGAAGTTTGCTTTGGCTTCTGAAGACATGTCGTTGCCCTCGAATAGCACTACGATGGAAACAGAGACGAAAAAGGAGGAGAATACTCCAACGACAAATGAGGATAAGGTTCAGACAAAAGAGAATGAAAAATCTCCAGCGAAAGATGAACGAAAAACAGATAAAGCAAGTATTGTGACTACGGACAATATAAAGGGGTATCAGATTGTCACGGAGATTTTAAAGGAGCTTGTCGATCCAAAACGGGTTGTCATGCGTGATACTATTAGCTATTGCGGTATCTTGTTTGATGACAATAACCGTAAACCCATTTGTCGCCTCTATTTCAACAATCCGAAGAGAAAACAACTGGGTTTGTTTGAGGAAGACAAGAGTGAGACGAAGGTTTACATTCATAAGCTAAGTGATATAAGCCGCCATGCCGATAGGTTAAAAGCAACTATTAATTCTTATTTGTCGAATTAGATTTGCTACGCATCGCGTCTCTACGAATCCATCAAAACACCTCAATAATTATAATTGTAGAGACGCGATGCTTCGCGTCTCCATGCTCCCATCAAAAACATCTCAATAATTAGAATTGTAGAGACGCGATGCTTCGCGTCTCTCTGATCCCATCAAACCCATCACAACCTTGGTTTCAAAGACGATAGTGCCCCAAAAGTGAGTTATAATAAGTTTAGGATCATCACGTTTTGGGCTATTTAAATAGAATTATAGAGACGCTTTGCGGCGCAAATCTACGAGGAATCTTATGAATACTGCAATTAACCAATACCTGAATCAAATTCAAATTAATCTCAACACTGGGGTTGCTAAAGAACATACTCATCGCCCAGCCTTGGTAAATTTGTTAAAAACGCTATTTCCTACTATTAATGCCATTAATGAGCCAAAACGTATTGAATGTGGTTCGCCCGATTTAGTCATACTGGATACCCAAGCCGATAATATGCCATTAGGGTATATCGAAGCGAAAGATATCGGCGTCTCGTTAGAAAGTGCGTTAAAAACAGAACAATTGGAACGTTATTTAGACTCTTTGCATAATTTGATTTTAACCGATTATTTAGAGTTTCGTTGGTTTGTCGAGGGCAAATCTCAAATGACGGTGCGATTGGCTGAAGTTGATAAAGCGGGTATTTTAAATCCCTTGCCGGCTAAGTTTGCTGATTTTCAGCGATTATTGGATATTTTTATTCATGCTCAAGTCATCACGATACGCCATCCTGAAGAATTAGCGGCTCGTATGGCGAAGATTGCGCGTTTGATGCGTAGCCTGATTTTTAATGCCTATCAGCAAGAAAAAACAGGAGCCTTGCATAATCAGTTTGAGAGTTTTCGCAAAGTGTTAATGGATAGCTTAACGGTTGAAACCTTTGCGGATATGTACGCTCAAACCGTGTGCTATGGTTTATTTGCGGCAAAATGTAGCGCATTCAATCAACCGTTTTCGCGGATTCATGCGGGGCATTATGTGCCTAAAACGAATCCGTTTTTGCGGAATTTGTTCAGTCAAATTGTCGGAATCGAATTAGATGAGCGTTTAGTCTGGGCAGTTGAACATTTAGTTGTCGTCTTAAATCATGCCGATATTGCCGAAATTTTAAAAGATTTTGGTAAACAGACTCGACAAGAAGATGCCGTCGTACATTTTTATGAGACGTTTTTAAAGCATTATGATCCCACCATGCGGGAAATGCGCGGCGTTTATTATACGCCGGAACCCGTTGTCTCGTATATTGTACGCTCAGTCGATATCTTGTTAAAACAGCGGTTTAAATTACGTGACGGCTTAGCCGATAATAGCCGTTTGAAATCAGGAAAGCATCAAGTGCAAATTTTGGATCCCGCAGTAGGCACCGGGACGTTTTTATATGCCGTATTTAATCATATTTTTGCCAAGTTCATGAAAAATAAAGGATTATGGTCAACTTATGTCAGTGAACATTTGTTACCGCGTGTACAGGGTTTTGAATTATTAATGGCCCCTTATACTGTCGCGCATATCAAACTGGGTTTGCAATTGCAGGAAATGGGATATCAGTTTGATTCGGATGAACGGTTACGGATTTTTTTGACCAATACTTTGGAAGAAGCTTTTGAAAAAGGCAGTACACCGACATTGCCCTTTATGGAATGGTTGCTTAATGAAGGGCGCGAGGCAAGTGAAGTTAAACGAGAATCGCCTGTGATGGTGATTATCGGGAATCCGCCTTATTCAGGGCATTCTGCTAATGTGGGAGGATGGATTATTAATTTATTGAAAGGACTTGATGAACGTGGTGCAAAAATCGCCGATTATTTTCAAGTGGATGGTAAACCATTGAAGGAAAGAAATTCAAAATGGTTAAATGATGATTATGTGAAATTTATCCGTTTTGCCCAATGGCGTATTGAACAAACAGGCTATGGTATTTTAGGCTTTATCACGAATCATGGTTATTTGGATAATCCCACTTTTAGAGGAATGCGGCAGGCATTAATGCAGGATTTTGATGAGATTTATGTACTTGATTTACATGGTAATTCAAAAAAGAAGGAAAAATCGCCTGATGGCAGTCTTGATAAAAATGTGTTTGACATTCAACAAGGTGTCGCTATTAGCCTCTTTGTCAAACATCAATCGAAACCAAAAGCTACTAAAGTCTTTCATGCTGAATTATGGGGAAAGCGTGAGAGTAAATATGCTTGGTTAGAAAAGCAAGATGTGAAAACGACTCATTGGGAAGAGTTAAAACCGACTTCGCCGTTTTATTTGTTTATTCCACAAGACACCACATTACGAAATGAGTATGAACACTATTGGAAAGTGACAGATATGATGCCGCTTCATGGTGTTGGGATGACAACAGCACGCGATGAATTTGTGATTGATCATGATAAAGATGCCTTGTTGACTAGAATCATGGCGTTCAGAAATGCAGCGTTATCTGATGATGAATTACATGAAAAATTTAACATCAGAAAGAAAAAGGGTTGGGACATCAGAAAAGCGTGGCAGATGTTACAGAACATTGAAGAGAAAGAGTTTGAAAAATATCTGACTGAGGTTTTGTATCGTCCTTTTGAAAAGAGATACATCTACTACCATGATGCTGTTGTTTGGCGAACGGTGAAAAAGATCATGC
>JAYQWI020000606.1:0-2580 GCA_035871815.2 Candidatus Parabeggiatoa communis | reverse complement strand
ATGGGGATTCCGGCGCAATTTAGATAGGCACCCAATTCAATCGGTGAGTCTCAAATCGTTTTGTGTGATTGATAAATCTATTGAGAATAACGGATTATGAATAAATTAATCGAATCAAAATCCTCAAAGACGCACGGCCGTGCGTCTCTACTTGTATGCTGTTATTGATTATGTTTCAATATCGCTCTGATTTATAGCGTTTAAAAGCCTCAATTATTAGTACAACGGATTTTGTTCCTAAACGAATTAAGACTCTCAGTTTAATACTCACCAATATTTTTGTAGAAATTTTGACGGTTTGAAATCAAAGAATCCAGTATTGATAACTCTAATATTAATTCGTTTAGGAACAAAATTAGCTCAGCTTTCCTTCGTTTCGCTGTACTCAACAACAATAACTTGACTTAACACCCTGCCACAATTGACAACTGAATTTTAATGAGAAAGGAGTCGTCGTTATGTTTCAAACCGCATTAAAATACAATCTTGAAAAAACGAAAACGAGGCGAGTAGAATTTCCAGTGCCTTTTTCAGCGGGCGAAGTTTTTGTCATTTCAGAACAACCGGCTGACAATTTTAATGAGCTTTTAGCGGCCTCTCAAAGTCGTCTTGATTTTTGGGATAATTCTTTTGATGATGAAGATTGGAATCAGGTATAAACCCAGCGAGATTGTGTTAATTCCAGTTCCATTCACCGACTTGTCTTCACACAGGCGATGTCTCCAGTTTAAAAAGGCCCCACCATAAAAAATTTAACGACAAACTCAAGCCAATTCCGTCACTTGAACAAGTTGCTTCACGTTTAGGATGAATTAATATGATATTCATTGAAACCTCACACTTTACCGCCATACTTGATAATTACTTGAATGATGACGAATACCGCGAACTACAAAATTATTTGTTGGAAAATCCTAATGTAGGCGCTATCATACGGGGTAGCGGTGGTATGCGGAAACTACGCTGGGCAGCACGCGGCAAAGGTAAATCTGGTGGAATAAGAGGAGAGACGCACGGCCGTGCGTCTCTACTATTATGCACCAACACCAGAGCATATCTATTTCTTGACGGTATATGGCAAAGACGAACAAGAAAATATTGATGCTGCAACTCTCAAACGTATTGCTAAATTGACTTGCGAAGTTAAAATGACTCAACGTGATATTGGAGCAGAAATTTTAACGGGCTTAGAAGAAATATCAGCTTGGGAAAAAGGTGAAATCGAATTAAAAACCACTGAACTTAAATTACCAACCGCCCGTGATGTTGCTAGGATAAGAGAACGTATGGGCGTATCACAACAAGTCTTTGCTACTTTTATGGGAGTCAGTATTGATACCTTACGTCATTGGGAAAAAGGACAACGTGAGCCAAGAAGTTCAGCGAGGGCTTTATTATTAGTAGCTGAGAAACAACCCAAAGCATTACGCAAAGCATTTCACCTGGGATTACAAAGCAATTAAATTATGTTTCAATATTGCCCTGATTTGAATCTTTCAAAGCCTCAACAATTTTTTTACAAAAGATAGAACGCTGAGAATATTGATAATGGCCTGATTAACCCTGTTAAACAAAATCAGCACCGATCAGGACAATCAGTTAAATCTGCGTTCTATTCCTTAAAGCTTAATTTAACATCATGCCACAATTTCTTACCCCTAACAGGAAAAAACGATGATAGCAATCAATACATATAAAGCAGATAAAGATTTACTTGAACAAGCTAAACAACTTGGTGGGCATAAAACCCAACAAGAAACGATAAATGAGGCGCTCAAAGAATATATTCGCTGGCGCAAACAAATTGAGGCCATTCAGCATTTTGGAACTATTGATTTTGATCCTGAATTTTTGGCAGAAATGGATCGAAGGAGTCAACCACGATGATTTTTTTAGATACGCCTATTTTATCAGTGGCTTATCGGAGAAAATACAAAAATGATGAAGCGAAGCCTATCGAAGTGTTCATGTTGCAACAACGGGTTGCCGAACACAAACCTATTCAAATACCCGGGATAGTCGTTCAAGAATTCCTTTCTGGTTTAAAAGAAGAATCGCCTTTACTTAATAAGTTAGTCTCTTTGCATCTTGGCGTCTTTGCGTGAGATTGGTTTTATTTTGAGAACTGATAATTGATCTTTGTATAAAGATCAATTTGTTGTTCGCTGATGTCGCGCATATTTTTGCCGGCTTGCCAAGCTTGTGTCCAATTGACTACCCAAGTTAAGGCGGTTTTGATATCTAATTTGGGCTGCCAATCGAGTTGAGTACGCGCTTTGGAACAATCCAATTTTAAATAATGCGCTTCATGGGGGTGCGCTGTTTGATCTAATTGCCAATTGGCTTGATCGGCCCACAGCGCCTTTAATTGTTCAACGAGCCAACTGACGGGCTTGGCATCCGAATTATTGGGGCCAAAATTCCATGCGCCATTAAAGCGTTTTGGCGCGAAAACTAAAGTTTGCAACGCCTATTCAAACTAAAGTTTGAACTCCAATTTTTATATAACCTACCGCAATAATGATCGCTGGCGCATTCTCAAAAAACATTATCAATCTTGGCCTTCGCAAAATAAATTGG
>JAYQWI020000605.1:0-4163 GCA_035871815.2 Candidatus Parabeggiatoa communis | reverse complement strand
ATTGTCTTTATCCCGTAAAATCCCTTGTCTCCCTATCACATAGCGCAAAATATTCTGGGCAACTTGATGGGGGGCTTTGAGTTTATCAAATTCACGTATAGCTTGATAAGCAACCTCCACCCTTTCTTGCTCATTCAGTGCGAAGAAAGTCGCCCAGCGTTCCGATTTTTTACGCCAGTTTTTAATCATGCGCTGATAGCCCTTGACAAGCGAGAGTATTTTTTGGCGATGTTCTGGATGCTCGGCGACTTCTTTTTTCGTAAAACGACAGTCGAATAAGTTATGGGCGGTGACATCATCATCATAACCCGTGATTTTGTTTTCATGGGAAACCAAAATAATGGGAAAATCTTTATCCACATTTTCTGACGTATAAGAACGCAACTGTTGTGCTAAAGGCTCAGCTTTATATGTATTTTGTGGCGTTTTTCTATCCTCATCCAACCGATAATCTAATGCCACAAAAGCCGGTTGACTTTCCACTATGTGGTTAGCTAAGGTCATCAACTCTGTCGGTTGAACAAATTTAACCGTTAACCCGTTTTTTCCGGGTGTTGACATGAGCTTTGCAAAGTCTTCATCCTTTTTTTGATCATCAATAAAAATTCCTTGAAACATTGATTAAACCTCCGAGAGTTTGAGTTGTTTAGATGAAATGGGGACAGCGAACTCAAAACAACAACCATACCCGGTGTCTGGCTCTGATAGGCGCACAAAGCCTTTATTCACTTTGGCAATATCAGAGACAATTTTAAGTCCCAAACCACAACCAGGCCCCGCAATTTCATCTTTTCTATTTTGTGCGCTCGTCGTAAAAAACGCATCAAAAATACGGTTTTTTATATTGTCTGCGACACCAGCACCGGTATCTTGAAAACGAATGATTGCAAAGTTATCCTGCTTTGTCGCGGTGACTTTGATACGACGTTGTTCAACATTGCTACGTTCCATGGCTTTAATCGCATTAGTCAGAAAATTAAACAGTACCGCATTAATTTCACTATAATGCATCAGGGCAGTACGCAAATAATTAGGTGTGACATCCCATTCAAAAACAATTTTCCAAGTGTTCAGATAATTCTGAAATTGTTTTATAAATGTTTGAATAACAGCATAGAGTGCTATGTTATCTTTGTTCCGTTTAACAGAAGAGTCAATTTGTGCGTTAATATAATTCGCCAGTTCACCTAAATCATTGGTTGTCTGTTCGACTTGTCCAAAATGCTCGTTAATTTCGCTTGAGTTTTGGCAAACGGATAAAGTCAGTGACTGCAAATTCATCAAAGAGGCTTTTAATCGCGTAACTGCGCCACCGGTTTCATGGCTAAAAACGGCAATGGAAATACCCAATGATGCTAATACTCTTAGCATTTCGGTATATCTTATTAATTCTTTTCGTTCTAATTCTTTCTCATCCTCTTCTTTTTTTATTTCTTTAAGTTCAGAAATAATTTCTTTTTTAGTTTTTTGTTTTGACTCATTAATGAGTTGTTGTAAGCGATTTGAAGGTTTGCGATTTGTAAGCTTAAAATCCAACTGACGATGGCGATAAGAAGCCACTCGTAACACTGCCCATTCCAAGCACTCGTTAATAAAATCGCACAGTTTTTTATAGGCCTCATTTTCTACCAATCCTTCCCGACTCGCCGTTTCTTCCAAAGTTGGATTTTCCGCACTGGTTAAGGCAACATGCCCGAAAAAATTCTCATTTTTAGCGTTGAGTAACCGATTACGTTCACCGATAACAAGTTGTAACCAATCGTTATTAGACTCTCCGTATGGCAAAACTCGAAAACCATCACGGTAAATCCGAATGCCCCCAAGTTGTTTACCAAATTTACGGGCTTCATTCACTTTGGAAATCAGTTTGGAATCATAAATAAAATAACTGACTTCAAATTCCAAAGGTCCCACATCTTGATAGTTGTCTTCAGAATCTTGTTTCTCTTCAAATTCTAATATTTCAGAATGTACCTGAAAATATCCTTTCCCTTCGGTATCAATCCAGCCTTTTATCAATGCGGTTCTATTTGCCAAAAAACGCTTTTCAAGCGAAAAAGCAGGAACAGCTTCATTCCTTAACTGACTATTGAGAAACACTTTAAAACCGGGATCGGGTGCATAAGTTTCACTGTCATTTTGAGAGGCACGATGACGTAAAGGTATTTCAAAAGGCGGTTGCAAAAATAAAACGTATTTCCAGATTTGAATAAAATCATTTTTTGTCCATTTATCCCTGAGTTTCCCAATATTTAATGTTGTGCCATGAATATTTTGCTCGGCGATAACTTGCTCTATCAGATTCGTAATCTGAGTTAAGAGTTTGCCGGATTGATATTGGTTTTCCCAATCAAAATAGACTCGAATCTGTTTTGTTTCATCTTTCTTTTTTGTTTCCAATAGTAACTGTTTACCCAAGCGTTCTACCGCAAATCGACCAATACCTTTGCGCCCAGCGCGTGATCGACCATACCGCGGCGAAATAGGATTTTTTTCCTTATCGCTTGTCGATAGACGCATCCAATTATCGCGGATATCGAGTGAAGTCATCCCATTGCCGTCGTCACGAATGATCAAAGTGCCACCGGCTTTGTCGTAATCTTTAAAATCAATACTGATATAAGTTGCATCTGCATCATAAGCATTCTTGATTAACTCTGAAAGTGCCGTTTCTTGTTTTCCAACCAATTCAAATCCCAATCTGTGTATATGCTGAGCATCGACAGTAAAACGAGTTGCTTGTGGATCGAGTGCCAATAAACGTTCGTTCAGTTCAGAAATGCGTTCAAAATTGAACTGTTCTTTGCTTAGCTCTTGTTGTAGAGCGGTTTTTAATTCTTCTAATGTGTTATACATCCGACATTTCTCCACTAATGCGCATGGTTTCCACGCTTACCGTACACCACCGCTGCAATAACTCAATTACCGATTCTTTGTAATCGGCAAAATGATAGCTATTGAATTTCTCGGCAATGGTTTTATCACGGGGCTTTTTTTCTTTGTATTGATCCAATATCCATTCTATGGCCGAGCGATTGCCCAGTTTATAGTCCCAAGCTTCAGTAGGTATGCCTTGCAAAATGGTGATATCATCTAACGGGATTTTGCCCGCTTCTTTATCGGCTTTGAGTTTGGGTTTGTTGGCTTTGTTGCTTGCCAATGGTTTATCAATCCGTTTTAGAGGATATTTTTTGACGGTTTCATAGTTTAAATGGAAATCCATCAATTGTTTGCCCCACGCTACCCATTGATGAAAATCCTCATAAAACGGGAGACGTGGAAATTCACGCTTTAAATTCAGCGCGTATTTTTCACGATAAGCGGGGTGATGCAATACGGCGTAGGTGTAATGAAAAATGTTCTCCTTGGTGATAGTGTCATCTTGGTAATGGCTGCGAAATTGGTTTAAGCCCCAGTCGGTGATGTTGTCGGTGCGGTTGCCTTCGGAGTCGTAGCGATAGAGAGGAAAGCATTGAGCATCACCATTAAAATGATAGTCTGGAATAACATTGGCTATAAGGATATTGAAAGGCTTGTTTCCGACATTAACACAAATTAATTTATTATCTTCTTGTTTTCCAATTCTTAAGATAGAATTAATTTGATATAAACGATGAATAATAACCTCATCAAAATATAAATTTCTCTTTACAAACGGACGATATAACCCTTGTCTTAAACAATTGGCTTTATATTTAAGATTGGATTTTTTATTGAGATGCGTTTCTAATTCAGAAGTCCATTTTAATGTTCTATCAACAAAGTTGTTGATTGATAATCTCTTATCTGATTTTTCCCATCTTGTTTGTTCTTTTTGGTAAAAACGACAGAAAAAACTCACTTTTTCTATCAAGTTTTGTGGGTTAAAATCATAAACCCATTCATCCCGTGCGGTGACAATGCCTAATGAAAACAACTTAAAAACCGCCCCTTCCTCTTTTGCCAATTTCGCCAGTTTGGTTTCTTTATTGGCTAATGGCAACAATTGTTCAAAATCATTATCAGCGATGTTGAGCCAATTGTGATTTTTATCGGGCTGGATTCTGTCAAAAGGAATATCCTTAAATTGGGAAGTGCTTAGAAATGCCAGTTTATCAGTTGCGATTTCCAATTCTGGGCGACGCACATAATGAATTTTGCACTTATTAGAGACGCACGGCTGT
>JAYQWI020000604.1:0-6781 GCA_035871815.2 Candidatus Parabeggiatoa communis | reverse complement strand
CAAGCACCCTGATTTTTGATTATCCCAATTTGCACAAACTCGCCCACTATCTCGGCCGCAAAATAGGTTGTCTACCTGACAACGCATTGCCAAAACAGGAAGACAGGGTATTAGAACTTCCGATTGACGAGGATGAAATGGAAAGCGCAATCGCACAAAAATTGGCCAAATTGGAAACTTTGATGGCGGGAACAAGTGGCGAATGACTCACTTGTGTGCAACCTGTGAAAAAGGGTGTTAAGACATGTCAACCTGAAGGGGTTGAATGTAAATTAAGTGCAACCTGTGGAAAAGGTTTTGAAAAGTGCCAACAGGGTTAAAAGTGAATAGCCTTCGTCGCGAAAATGTTCGCGTACAAAAACGGCCTGGAAAGGTGCAATTTGTGGAACAGGATTAAATGAATCTCATCCACACGGTTTAACAAAGAGAATGCAGTACCATCGCCTCACCCTCTGTTATGTGTAATAAGGGATCAGAGAGGGCAGTCAAAATTCGGGTGCTGGAAGCAATATAAAGCGTTTCTTGATCAACACCAATAGATAAGGGATAGCCCTGACGTGTCACCAATAATTCTTGATGTCTAGCATCAAGCACAGCAAATTCGCCTCGCAAATGCAATAGACTTGATTTCACGGCTTCGCTAAGAAACATGCCGATATCAAAGGTTGCCATTGAACAGACACAAAACCACTTCACTGTGGCCTTCAAAATGAAAGCCCAATCGTAACAGGCTTCGACGAATATCTATTGCGTTCAATGACAGAAGGCAAGCTGTTACCCAGAACCAAGCTTTGGGCAATTCACGTTTTTATACAAAGATAGAAGCCATGGTGGTGCTTCGGCGCGAACCGAAACCAAGAGGTAGACAAAAAAAGCAAAAATATAAGTACTGAAGCACAAATAAACAGGTATTTTACCGCAAAGGGCAACCCCATTTTTGGTTGCTTCTTCTAAAATACCTGAAAATTTCTGGTTCAGTACTTAACAAACCTGGAGAGAATTTAAATCAAGGAGAATTGCCGTTATGATGTTTGGGTTCGGATAAACAATTCGAGCCTGGCCCTTTTATGGAGTATGTAATTGATTATTATTGGTATTAATTTTACTCTGACCCCAATTATTTTAAAGTGTCGCGGCTTAAGTGGATAGCCGAATTAATATAATAGACTTTATACCGATTTAACCCAAGTATTTGATTTTATTGAAACATGGTTCAATATAAATCAATAAGTTACATTAAATCGGTATAAAGTCTAATGAATTAATAAATACTTATTTACCAGCTTTGGAGGTATCATTCGCCAGCATGGCGCGAAGCTCTTTATATTCCGGTGAATTTGGGTTCGCGGCCGCATTGAGTCTGCGTTGCAAATCAACATATTCGCTAAGTTTTCTAGGACTGGGCGGAAAATTCTGCTGGAAGTAATAGGGACTGGTTCCCAGTTCTTGTGAAAGCTTTTTTGCTTTGGCTCTATCATTGCCGACAAGAGCCTCAACGGCGATGTTGCGCGCAAACTGATCCATATACCACAAATCCAGCAAACTGAAGGCTCCCGCCGCTGGGAACAACCGTTCGTCCGTCGTGAAAACCATATATTTTTGTCCCAGAGTAAAAATTTTAGCCCCCATACCCATGAGACTGCGTAAGGTTGTGGATACCACTAGCTCGCCGCCGGTATGGGCCCCGCCAGCCGTCGCCCATGCGCTCGCAGAAACCCCGCTCAAATTGGTGGTACCCGCTAATTCAAAAAAGCGGCGCACATAATAGGCTGGTCCCTGCGCCCACGTTGACCCTCCCAACAAGATGACTTCAGGGCCGTTGAGAACCGCTTGTATTTTCTGGGTATTCTCGTAAAATGTGGAACCGTCATAATAGCTCGTCGAAATGTTCAGATGGTTTTCGTCAATGGCTTGCCGCAAAAGGAGAAAAATACCAAACCCAGCCCGAAGGGAATCGTGCCGGTTGCGATAGGGGCTGGGCGCAAGACATATAAAACGTACCTCGACGGGATCGTTTGTGACTGATAACTGAGGGAATTCGGCCAAAACCGGACTTTCAAGCGCTAAACAAAGGACAAGGGTGAAAATAACTTTCTGAAAAAAATGATAATTCATTGGTACCTCCTTATTTGATAGAAATTTCAATGAATAATTGGGGTCAGAGGAATAATTGGGGTCAGAGTAAAATTATACTGCACGCGGGCACACCAACTTTTAGTTGCTTTCCCGATGGCATAAAGTACAAAGGCAAATCGATTAGAAAAAGATTAAAAAGCACAACCCCGTAGGGGTTGAATGTGAAACGCAGTAACGAGCGTAGCGAGATCATAGCCCCAGGTGGCAACCTGGGGTTGCCAAAAGTTAAGTTTATTCCCGCGCCGAGTATAATTGATTATTATGGACATTATCTTTTATTTGATTGTCCTTCTTTGGTCATCCGGCTTGGATTAAAGTTACTCGTCTTTTGGTTAAATTTTCTATCTGGGTTGTAAATCGTTTGAGTAAAAGGTCAGCTCGTAGCTCGTAGATTGGACAGACGAAGGAAGTCCAACAAAACCCAAAAAGAAATTGACTTTTTAACCTGATTGTTGGACTTCGCAAGCGAAGTCCAACCTACGGGCTACGAAGTTTGTGTTTGCCCACCCTACCTTGCTAATTCTCCGGCTTTATTGCCGATAGTTGCTTAGTTAGCCTGAGCTTTTTGTTTTAGGCAAAGTGCATCATACTCATCAGAGACTTCATTTTCATAGTAGTCTCTAGCTTGCTTGATTATCTTCGCATTCTCAGGATGCTTGATTTCATAGCTGAGCAGTAATTGAAGCGCATCTTCAAAAACAGCTTTTGCCAGAACCGTTGTTAAAAACGTTGTGATAGATGTGTTGTCAGGACTTTGATCAATCCAAGCTTTATACAAGTTATCTAGCCAATAACGGTGATAAATATTTGAACCATCTGATTGGATGTGATTTGATCTTGGATAGGGCTCAAAACCATTTGGCAGCAGCGTTGAGTTTAATTGCAATCTTTCAATCGCACCACCATAACCACGACGATCTTTGTAACTTAAGTCTGTTTGACCATAGACAGTGCGCGGCAGGCTAGTCAAATACATCATGCCTGAACACATGGCACAAGGTTCTAGTGTTGTATACAAAGTGAAATTTTTCAGACCTTTAGAGTCACTCTCTGCTAAATAGCAAGTCATCAAACGCACTTCACCGTGTTGCGTGCCGTTTTTTGTAAAGTTAACAGCATTTCTGGCCCAAAAAACCACTTCTGATTGGGTTTCATCGACTAACACTGAACCAATGTTGTACCCACGACTCGTCTCAGCACCTTTGTTGTCCTGCCAGTTTTTCAAAACAACGGAATACGCCAATAACGTATAAATATCATCACGTTCAGTAAATGCGGTATTTGGATAGGTGTCGGCTTTTTTTATAGCCGCCTTTCTAAGAGCGTTAACATCAATCCCAGTCAATTGCTTGACTTGCTCAGTTGTTTGGGATGTAGGTGTCTCTTTAGCAAACACCATATACGCACTACACATTAGTGTAATGGCGCCGATACTTAAAAAAGTACGTCTTGCGTTAAATTTAGGCACTTCCACTTCTCCTTTTCTCCTTGTTTAAAAAATTATGGTACAGGGTTGAATAAAACTTTTTCGCCAAAACCACCTGGGTGATAACCACTCTTGTTTACTGAATTGGCAGCGCGTTGCACGCGAATGGCTTGGGTGTTCGCTCTCTGGGCAGAAACAACATCAGCGTCAGCATCGCCATAATACAAATCAAGCTTTTTATCTTTTATGTACGATGTTTTGTCATTTGAGTTTTCACAACAAGGCCCGCTACAACCGATTTTGCAATGATTTGTAAAGATAAAATGTTGAGAATCAAGCGGTATATCAAAAACGTTTGCTAATACATCAATCAAAGTCGCGTTTTTAGTCTCAGGACGTGCTGTGATGATATAAATATCGTCACCACGTTGTTTATGCAATTTAATCAATGCTGAACCTACCTCTGTGACTAAACTATATTGATCCAGCGTATTAATATGTTCCCAAAATGCTTTCGTTTTAGGATTTAAATGTAAGTGGTTACGCACATAAGAAAAGCCAGGTTCTGAAAATAGTAATGTATCATCAATATCAAAACCCACCGGGATAGGTGAATTGGGTAAATCATCTTTAAGTTTATTTAAACTAATAAACTTGCCTGGTTTGCGGATATAAATCTCTTTGTCTTCATCGCATCCAGATAATCCACCGTATGTAGACATTTGATTAATTTGTACCAGTTTCCCATCATCTAGTTTCCATGAGGTTGCTATTTGAGATAGATATTGTCTGTGTTCGGTTTTACGATAATCAAACTTAACATGATGGCATGAAAGAAACGTTTGGCTCTTATCACCACCATAAGCATCTAATAATGCTTGATAACTAACACTTTTACCTATGTTATCGGTAATAATTTGAGGCACAGGTAATTTCTCGTGAAGCTCAATGATTCTTGCAAAGTAGGTTTGTGCAGACCAACCTGAACAAACACCATGTTTTTTCCATTCATGTTGCGCTAAACCATAGGTGAGTTGAGGATATAAATTCCGCATCTGATCTTGCAGAAATTGAGGAAAATCATCGAGTTTAAACGTCTTATTTGAAGCACATTGGTTGGGAAACACCCGATATTTAAAGAAATTAAACCATAAACCATGTGGAATCATTGTTGGCGTTGCATAATCACCGTCTGCCCATTGGTTAAATAACGCTTTATAACCCACATCACGTTGTCGCTGATCAAGCGGATATTCTGGTGGGATGCCACTTCTATCGCTTGTATCTTGTTTTTTGTGAAAATAGCTTTCAGGAGCCCATATTTGACTAAAGACAAAGTAATCGTAACAACCTGAAGGCACTGATTCTCCTGTGACGCTACATTTAGCAATTGGACAGGCCTCTAAAAATCCATCGATAAGTTTTGTGCAATTCATTTGCGAATGTGCATAATGAGATAGACTCAGCAAGACTAAATAAAATACTGAATTTAAGAAATAAAACTTTCGCAACATGTTTCTAAATTCCCATTGATAGCTATGAGTGACTGTGGAATAAAGGCTATTCAAATCCAAACGCCACAAATAAATAATTGGAAATAATTGGGGTCAGAGTAAAATTGATTATTCTGGACATCATTTATACTAATCGCCAATCATTTCAGTGAAAATATTTTCAAATGATTGAAACGCCTTATTTAATAAGGCTTTTTAACATTTTCACGAATTTGATTTCCACTTAGTCTATTATTTGATTGTCCGACTGATGTCGTCCGGCTTTCCTTGCTGTTACTCGTATCAATGTGAGTTAAATTTTCTATCTGTGTTGTCAATTTATTCATTACCACTCGCCGCGTCCTTTATTAGAATATTTTCCCTTATCTCTGTTAATAATGCCGTTTCTATATAGTGCTTTAAACAATTCACGATAGCTATTCAACCTTTCTCCTTTGGTTTGACCTAAAGCCAGAACTTCTGGATGAGGTGTTTTTAAATCACTTTTGATACAATCAGCATTAATAGAATAACTTGAGCAACTATAAGCACTTGGCTCTTCAACCATGCCAGCCCTAACTGGATTTAATTCAATATAACGATAAAGTTCAAGTCGATAGAGAGGTCGCGAAGTACCAGAATGGATTTAAAACGACCTTCCCAAAGCTCCCCACTACGTTGGTAACTACGATTAGAGTCTCGAACAGACAGGCGTCCAACTGATTGCCTCATCCGACTTCTTGCACTCGCTTTCTGGGGCGTACTTCGTTAAATGTATATGGTTAGTCATCAATACCCATGCGTGGACACTTGACTATATGTTTATTTGAAAAAACTTTTAGCCAATGTAGATAAGCCCTCATATCGGCGTAATGAACGAAACACACTTGACGGTTGTTTTATCGAAGCATGATATGTTGTGGAATATCTACTGGCGAAACTCTAACTAACCTTGCCATGAATCATCTTATTAATTTTTGAAAGATATTATTATCTCACATTACATACTCTGACTCCAATTATTGGCTTGTCGTGATTTTTGCCAATCATCAGCGTTCTATTGTTCAATTAAAAGGATAGAAAGCCGATTTAACGGATTGTCATGATTTCCTTCCGCTGATTTTTTGAATCAGCGTTAATCAGTTTAATCCTAAAGTATTAGCAATGTTTGTTCAAAATATTTTATCCTTTAATTTCAATAACTTAAAAATCTTTTGAGTCTAATTAAACGCAAATTAAACGCAATTCAACGCAAATTCAACGCAAATTGATTGTCACTGATTTAATCTGATATAGATTGTCATCAAAATCGTCAGTGTTTTATTAATTAATTGGATAGAACACTGATTTAACTGATTGTCATGATTGACGCTGATTTTTTTAATCTCTCAAATCTTGACGGCCCGATTTTCGTTAAAAATTGATTTGGCAAAGGCTTTCCTTCCAAATTTCTTTTCGCGAAGGCCCGATTTTAGTGAAAATTTCTTTTCGCGAAGGCCCGATTTTAGTGAAAAATTTTGCGAAGGCGCAATCGCTTCTTGACGTAAGCGGCATTCCCACGGCACGGCACTGTAGGCTGGCCTTGCGTTTTCGCCCTTTTGAAATGAATTGAGTGTGAAAACTTTATCACGCCTAGCGCAACAAAATGGATAATGAGTACTGAAGCACAAATAAACCGGTATTTTATCGCAAAGGGCATGAGCAAGGGATTGCCCCTACATGACAT
>JAYQWI020000603.1:0-13232 GCA_035871815.2 Candidatus Parabeggiatoa communis | reverse complement strand
ACGTCTTGGGGAAATAACACAAATCAAGGATCCAAGCGTATTTCGCCAGATTTTACAAGTGCATATTGATGCTGGAGAACAAAGGATTGTTTTGTTAGAACAAGATAACGACAGATAAATGGATTATTGTGGCATGTAGGGGCAATCCCACGCGCGAGCCCATTTTCTGGATAATTGTTCAGCCTTTGGCATTCAGGGTAGTCAGGAAATAAGCTTGATACAGATATTGTTTATGAGCCCTCCGCCACTTGAAGTTCGGATTGGGGCGTTGCGTCAGATTTTTGGGGCAGGTTGATAGGGCGAACAAACAGGTTCGCCCTGACAAGAACCGCTGGATGTAAGGCTTGAGCTTGGTGTCAACTGTGAAACACAGAATCATAAATATTGATTGATAACAATACCTTTGCCAATTTTAAAATTTAGCCCTTTCAAATCATGATTTTTATTTTTAGCAAAATCTAATAAGTTAAAAATTGACATTGACTCAAAATTGACGTTTTTTACAATTTGGCGAAGGTATTGTGATAATCAATGTGTTATATAAAAAAAACAATGATTACTGATGTAGAAACGGTTCAAGCATTGTGAAGTACAAGCGTGTCATCTCATCCTTTATAGAAGGATCAATATGGTTAATACTATCCCCCATTTTAGCATTTTCTACACCAATCATGCGTGTGATGCCTATAAAATTTTTTGTTTGATTGGCTTCCAGAAATTGATTGATTTTCTGGATTTGTGACGGTGAGTTTTCAATAATTTGTGTGTGTGTCGGCCCATGTACAAAGATACAATTTAAAGCCTTTTGCTCACAAAAAGTGACCATCATTTTATAAACTATTTGCTTAGAAGACTGGATTGTGTCAGAGAGTTTTCTATTTCGCAGTTTTGAAACCTTCAATAAACCGTTGGAATATTTTCTTCTTTTTTGGGCCCAGTAATCATTTTCTATCTTGTAAAATGGTTTGCCCATGATTTTATAATTAAAATACCATCTTGCAAACCAATAAATTTCTTTTAAGTTAATATAATAGGACAGATATTCTAAGCTGAGATCATCAACGACTTTGTTTTGTTGAAGTTGTTGAATGAATTTGTAATCCGATGAAATTTCAAAAATAGACTCATCGCGTAATTCTTGGCTCCATCTGACAAGGCTCGGCATAATAATCACATTTTTTAGTTCCGGATACTGTTGATGAATTCTTTGTAACATATTGAATATCCCTACAAAACCAAAACTACCCGTGAGCGCCAAGTTAAGGGTTTTTTGTTGTGATAATGTGGTAAAATCTTTGGCGTTGAATGTGTTGCCAGCCGCACTGGAACCCAGTATGACATTGATTGTGTCTCTGTTTGCTTCTGAATAGAGTTTGGTTAATTGGTAATGGCGTACCAAATCATTCTCGTTGTAAACAATATCAATTATTTTAAGTGAGAGTGCTAACAAGAAAGCAAAACAGAGAAACAGAATTTGAAATAAAACAAACTGTTTTGAAGACATGGTTATATTTTTTGATCTGCAATGTGGGTGATACAGAGGTTCAGATAAATTATTTCAAAACAGCCTAATGGCATATTTGCCATACAATGTATAGTCACATTATCAAAGTTATCGCCCTGGCTTCTTAAACCTATTTATCAGCCCTCTTTCAGGTCTCCCCGATATTTTTAGCTTAAAACTGGAAGTATAAAAATTCTACGTTTTCGCTTAATGTGATCATGGAAGCGATGAGTAGAATCGAAGTATAAGCGGCATATTTTAAGTTTGGCTTAAAATTTTGTGCCATCTCATTACTATTTTTTAAAAATAAAGTGATAAATAGCCCAACGACGATAAAAGGGGTTTGATAGTAGAAATTGGCATGAGGTAAATCAGCCAAAACGAGTGCGTTCACATCAAATAATGTGTATATCACATAGAAAGCATCACTAATATTATTGGAGACAAAAAGTATCCGTACAATGATAACGCTGATAAAGGTCAAAAACCAAGCAACATATAAATTCAATTGTAAGTTTATGTTTTTCATAAATTGGGCTGTTACCACCAAAATACCATTTATTACACCCCAGACAATAAAGGTCCAGCCTGCACCATGCCAAATACCAGATACGAGAAAGGTCAGCATGATATTGATATAGCTGCGGTAATGCCCCTTTTTATTACCCCCTAATGGGACATAAACATACCAAGTTAAAAATCTGCTGAGTGTTATATGCCAGCGTGACCAATAATCCGCAAAATTTCTGGCTTTATAAGGCGAATTAAAATTAATAGGAATATTAATGTTAAACATTTTACCCAGGCCGATAGCCATGTCAGCGTAGCCTGATAAATCGAAGTAGTAGGCCAGTGTATAGCTGAGTGCGGCATACCACGCTTCCATCATTGTTAATTGTTGTGCTTCATTAAAAGCGGCGTGTCCGTAGCCAATCAGTGAATCAGCCAATAATATTTTTTTTGCAAAGCCAATTGAAAAAATAAACAAACCTAGCGCAATATGATTGTAATTAATACGTGTTTTAAACGGTTTTCCGAATTGAGAAATAATCTCCTTATGGTGAGTAATAGGCCCCATAATCAATTGGGGAAAAAAAGAAACAAAGAGACTATAGTTCAAAAGATTATGTTCTGAAGTGCGTCCCTGATAACTATCAACCAGATAAGCAATCTGTTGAAAGGTGAAATAAGAAATCGCTAAAGGTAAGATAATATGTTGTGGTGCAAGATCAGAACTGAATATAAAATTGTAGTTTTCGAGCAGAAAATCGGTATACTTAAAATATCCTAGTAAACTCACATTGGCACAAATTCCGAATATGAGAATGCTTTTTTTGAAAAGGTTACTATACAGACAAGTGGACAGTATTTTACCCAGATAAAAATTAAAGAGGATAGTACCTAAAAGTAAAGGTAAATATTTAGGATTCCAGTAACTATAAAAAAACAGGGAACAAATCACTAACCATAAGCGTGCTGGAATAACCAGTCTTTTTTTATTCAGAAAAAAATAAATGACAAGCGTTATGGGTAAATAAAGACAAATAAATTCATAAGAATTGAATAACATAATTCGCCTACGACATTAAAAACCATCTTTTAGGTTAATACTCTTTTAAAATGGAAGGGTAAGTGGTTATGAGAAATGGGTGTGGCTGACAAACGGGTATTGTTTTGACTATTGAGTAAATATCCTTCGCTCCAACCAAAAATCATAAATACTATAGGGTTGATGGAAAAGATGCCGACTGTGGTAGCACACCAAAAAAAGTGTAACAAAATGCCAAGCAACATCAAATCCATAGCACTTTTCGGTGGATTGCTAGCCGGACGACTTATCGCATGCTTGAATAAGCGCATGATAAGGTAGAAAAAGAGTATCAATTGGGAAAAAACGGCTACCAAACCATGATTCAAAGCGAGTAGTATAAAATGGTTATCAATAGATTTTTGAGCGGCATCCTTAGGCCAGCCTAGTTGTCCCCATCCGAATACCCATTTCTCCATGACAATATTTCCGTATGTGGTGTACAATTCAAAACGATAAGCAATGGTTTCACGCTCTTGGGAACTTTCTGTCGCTTCTTCCCGACTAACAGAGGCAAATTGTTTAAATACATTAGCTGAGATGGTACCCCCTATAACGATACTACTCACTATAACAACGATGATCAAATAGCGGATTTTAGGTTGACGAGTAAAACTGATAAGCGTTGACAAGAATAAAACAACCATCAGTGCTAATAGGGTACCCATCCACGGCGCTCTTGAGAGTGGCGCAATCAAACCGGCCAAAAGAATCAGGGTGATAAGGTACGACAATTTGGGTATTGGTATACCCCTAATTCGTGAAAATCCTGCCTGACTCCAGTGTAGCCACTGTTGTAAGCAAAAACCGACCGCTACTGTCGTGCCGGCCATAATAGGATGTGTAAAGGGGCCATTAGCACGCACTAAGCCCCAACGATAGTTTGTACGGATATGCCAGCCTTGGCCATCAAAAAAACGTCCCAGTACTTTATGCCAAATAGTATAACTAGATCGAAATAACGATTCATAAGCCATAAGTAAGGCAATGATACAAAGCATCAGTACAATACGTTTAGCAAACTCTTCTCGTAAACCGGCTGGTTCAACCAAACTTTTAGTCAGAATATAGGGAAATACTACCGATACCAGCATATTAAACATCAAATTTTGGGCCTCTTTATAGCCAAAATTCAGATATTCTGACACACTGACAAATAATGCAAATACAATGACTAAAATATCGGTGAATGACAATCGCCAACCGGGTAGATTGCGGAGCAAAAAAACCAACATAATAGGCATGATGGCCGCTTGAGCAAAGTTAGGATCGGGTATGAGTTTGGGCTTCCAATGATAGTAGCTTGGAAATAGAAAAAATGCAGGAATGTAGACATTTATGAAAGCCCAATGGGGAGAGCGAGTAAAAGCAAAATAGGCGGCAATAAAAGCCGGTATCAGTACGATCATGCTCATTAAAGGTGACCTCTGCGCTCCTGATGGCAGTTTGAATTAATGTATAGGCACTTTCCCAAAACGTGTTTTAACCAAAATGTTAAAAGCCAAAGCAACACGACCTAAAGTCTTTTTGATAACAATATTTTTCTTGAAAAAAAAGACTCTTTTAATCACTCGGAGAAAAGCGGCGAGCACAATCAAAAAGAAATCTGCCAAAACATAAAACACATTGTAATTTTTTCTAAAGTAGAGATATTCACTTTCTAAATTGTACTTTTCAGTGAACTTACCTTTTTCAGTAACCTCTGTCAGCTTTGCACTATTAATACCACCGAGATGAATCACATCGTTTGGGTAAAAAAACACTTTCCAATTTTTCCGCTTTATCCTTAAGCAAAGATCGGCATCATCGAAATACATGAAAAAATCTTCGCGGAGAAAAAAATCAAGTTCGTCAATAATTTCTTTACGGGTAAACAGGTAACATCCGATCACCCAATCACATTCAAAAATACGACTGTGATCGACTTCCATGTTATCAACACCTTTTAAAAAAGGGATAGTATTCTTGACCATGCCCATGTTGGTTAAAAATAAGTTCCAAGGTGTCGGAAAATATCTCGCAGAAGGTTGCATAGTGCCTTCTCTATCAATGAGACGACAACCCAGTACGCCACATTCTGGGTGTTGTTCCATAAAGTCATAGCTTTCTTGTAGACTATCGATACCGACAAAAGCGTCAGAGTTGAGCATCAAGACATATTTTCCATTGGCTTTAGGGTAGCCTAAATTATTGGCCCTGATGAATCCTAAGTTGGTTGGGCTTTCAATAATAACGGTTTCTGGAAACTTTTCTTTGACCATCTGTACGGTGCCATCCGTTGAACCATTATCGACATAAATGATTTCTTTATTGAGCCGATCGTTAGCATTTTTGAGAGCCGTAAAACACTCATCTATGAGTTCCTTAACACTACAAGCGACGACAATGATCGAGATATCGACCTGTGTTTTATGGGTTGATGAATCCATAGTTATTCAAATCTCAAATGGAAAGTTATTTAGCACCTATTAGTAGGGGCAATCCCTTGTGGTTGCCCTTTTTCGGTTTATCAAATGCTTTTCAAGTTTTACCGGAAGACGACTTGTCGAGCGGTTTTGCTACATTTGGTTGAAGAGTTGAAAACGGATAGCTGAACTGTGGAAAGTCAGTTAAAGCTTTAACTTTTTAAAAGTCCTAATATTGTAATAACTGTCATTTTCAAAGTCGCCATATTCATCGCGATGTTTATGCACATCCACAATGATATCAGATACCGTATGTTTTGGTTCATAACCCAAGATGGTTTTGGTCTTTTGCCAAGTGACTTTATAATTTCTAAAGTCTTGAATTTGCTTGATTTCAATACCAATTTTCCGACCAGTGAGTGTTTCCACTTGCTCTTTAACCAAATCACCTACTTGGCCGACGGTATAATTGTCAGAAGCGATATTGAAAACGCCACTGATATGGAGATCGGCCTGTACCGCTCTTAAATAACCATTCACAGCATCGCGAATATCCAGAATCGGTCGCCAAATAGAGGCATTATTTACCGTGACTTTGCCATCAACCAGACAAGATTTGTACATGGTATTCACAATCAGATCAAAGCGCATTCTTGGACTGTAACCGCAAACGGTACCTTGTCGCAAGGCAATGACCGATAAATGCTCATCTTGCATCTGGAGAACACCACGTTCACCTTGTAATTTGGAAATACCGTAAGGATAAGCGCAAGTCACGGGGGAATTTTCATCATAAAGCTCATTCACCGTATATCCGTAAACGGAACATGAGCTGCCATAAATAAAACGTTTAACGCCAGCTAATTTGGCAATATAGGCGAGATAAGAAGGCTGTGCCCCATTAGAAATAAAGTTCAGAGCGGGGTTAAATTCTGCCATGGGATCATTAGATAATCCGCCCAAAAAGATCACTTGATCATAACCGATCAAATCTTCTTTTTGACAATCAAACAGATCTTTTTTGATCACTTTGACTTCTTTGGGTAAATGATTACCAAACCAGAGTAAATCTATCACTTCAACTTCATAACCCCGTTCCAATAAGGTTGGTGCTAACAAAGAACCAATATAGCCAGCCCCACCGGCTAATAAGATTTTCATATTGATTTGTTCTCCTGAAGGTTAACTATTTGTTGTCACGATTTCATCGTAATAACGACAATCTAAAGAAGTGTCTTTTGGTGGCGTAAATGAAACTTCATTAATAGATAACTGGCCGATCTCTTTTGAGTCATCTAAACTTTTGGCATAGTCATAAACTGTCCTGCGTTTACCACCAACATGCACAATTCCCGTGACTTGTGTATTCACAAGGGCAACTATTTTGGCAGCAATATCGCGCACACTTTCTCGGCTTGTCCATTGATCAATAAAAGCTTTTGGGAAAGGAAAGTCATTAGGCCCAAAAGAAGTACGCACAATTAAAGCATTATCATACATCTTAACAGCGCATTCGCCACCCAGTTTTGACTGGGCATATTTATTCACGGGATAGACTGGGGCATCTTCCTTATAGTTTCCCTGCTCACCTTTAAAAACATAGTCTGTTGAAATATAGATCAAGCGTGCCTGATGAGCTATACATAATTTGACAATATTAGCTGTACCAACAATATTGACATCAATGGCTTTTTCAGGCTCTTTATCTATTAACGGGGGTGAGGTAAAAGCCGCAGCATGAATGATAAGACGAATACTTTTATCCGCCATAAAATCATGCATTTGCTGATAATGGGTGACATTAAATTCTGATGACGTGGGATACCACGCCTTGGGTAACAATTGTTTCATTTCGCTACCCAATAAACCACTGCCACCAGTCAATAAAATGTGTTCTTCTTGCATTAAACGTTTTCCTTATTTGAGTTGTTCGTACAAGAAATTATCAGAACGTTCATCGGCCAACCACGTTTGGAGTGAAAAACCGTTTTTGTCTTTATCCGTCATTAATTGAGTAGAATAAGCCATTTCATCAAAGGCTTTCTTCAGTGTTGGATCACATAATGACCAATCAATATCCTTGGCTAGGGGTGAAATACCGGCCTCACAGCCTGGGCTATATTCACCCGAACAAAAGTATTCAATCATGCTGTCTTCTGTGAAGAAATTCCCATGTGCAAAGCCGGGAGGAACCCAAATCCAGTCACTGGCGTTTGCATCAAGATTAGCCGGCATATCATAAGCTATGCTCTTGCCCAATGTTGGAGAACCTTTTCTGATATCTAACACGATATCCACCATTCTCCCCTTGATCGTTCGGACTAATTTTCCCATATAAGGATTCCATTGAAAATGCAAACCTCTGATCACGCCTTTTTTTGAGAGACTTTCATTGGCTTGAACAAATTCAACATTCGTCATAGAATCTATTTGAGAATTGTTCAACAAATCACTCTTTCTGAAGGTTTCAGTAAAATAGCCACGTTCATCACAAAAACGTGCAAAACGTATCACTTTGACCGATTCAATCGCCAAAGACTTAACATCAAGTATTTTCATCATTGATTCCTATTAAAAGCAAAAAACGGGCGAAAAATATATCGCTGATTTTGTGAATTGAGGCGAATTAGTGGATTATTTTGCTTTTTAAACGAAAAATGTTTTTACGAACTTTGTTAAATTTTATTAAAATAAAATTATTATTAAACACTTCAAGTGGTTTATGAAATATTCGTGTTATGTGATAGCACCATACCTTTTTTTTATGAAGAGTTCAAGATGTCGTCAAACCTTTTTTTGATTATCAGAAATAAAAGGCGAAGACTCAAGACTTTGCAAGTCACATTCAATATGAAAAAAAATTTCATAAGTAAATAACTATAGCCGTTCAAATTTTAAATTTTGGTTTTCATTTTTATTTTTGCAAATTTGTGCCGCTCATTAAAAAAACTTTGCTTTCTAAAGTCTATTTCATGTTTTTATTAAATAATGAACGTAAGAACATTTGAACAGTTGATATCCGGAAAATTCAATCTTGCAAAATTCTAAAGTATTTCAAAATATGGCATTGACTTATCAAACAAAACAAGGGATACCTATTGTCACGCTGTCAGGGAGTTTAATCAACATTGATACGGCACTTGTACGAAGACAACTGATTGATCTTATTGAAAAGATATCGCCTTATTTAATTATTGACCTCACACCGTTAAATGTTATTGATGCGAAAGCCCTTTCGGTGTTTGTTTCGGCCCTCAAAACGGCACAACAACATCAAGGCGATGTTTTATTACTTAATCCCACACCACCCGTGCGTACCTTGATTGAACTAATACACTTACAAGACATTTTCAGTATTTATATTGACGAGGCTGCCGCTTTGGCGCACTGTACTCAATCTTTATGTCAAACTTAATCAAATCTCTTATCCCTATCCCAAAAATATACTATTATTTTAAAGTTTATTGGCGATTGCCGTTATGGATGTGCGTGGCATTGCTAATCGGCTGTAGCTCAACGGTTTCCATTCCCGATAATTTTGTGCGCCCGTTTGCCCGTCAGGAAATCATGGTGACTCCCCCTGGCACTTTAACTGGCTTTCAAGCCGCTGTGACAGAAAACGACGAAAATTATCATTTGGGTACCGGCGACGAAATGACCGTCGAAGTTTGGGGCTATCCAGAATTATCCGGCAAACATACTGTGGGCCCCGATGGCAAGATTACTTTGCCACTTGTCGGGCCTATTGAATTGACTAATTTATCCCGCGAACAGGCGGCCAAAACCATTACCGCAAAACTGGCCCCCTATTATCTGGATTTATCTGTCGCTGTGCGAGTAGATCGTTATACGTCCAACCGGGTATTAGTATTAGGGCGCGTGGCTCACCCTGGCGAAGTACACTTTGGTATGACTACACCCAGCTTGCTTGAAGCGATCTCGTTAGCGGGTGGTTTTGCCGAGGCCAGTGGTTTGCAAGGAGAGGCACAAACTTTGCCCTTTACGCACTGTGCTATATTTCGGGGGCGTGATCAGGTGGTGTGGATTGAACTTGAACCGTTGTTGACGGGCAAAGATTTATCCCTCAATCTTAAATTGCAACGCAATGATATTGTCTATATTCCTGATATAGAAGAAAAATTAGTGTATGTACTCGGTGAAGTCCGTCGTCCTGGCGCTTTTCGCCTCACTCCCAATATGTCTTTTATTGAATTACTTGCAAGGGCCGGGGGCCCAACTAGAGATGCCGCTCCCAATAGAATTAATGTTATCCGCCCTGAAGAAGGCCTCAATCAGCCCATGGCACTAAATGAATTAATAACACCTAATCAAAAAATGAATGTGGCCCTTCAAGAAGGTGATATTATCTACGTGCCAACCAATACGATTGCCAAAATCAACTATGCTATACAATTTCTAAACCCTTTTACAACAATGTTGGGCATTTATGCCGATATCGTATCGATTCAGGCTGATACCCAACGCCGTAAACTTGATCAAGAAGAAGAAGAATTAAGAGCTGAACGGGCTGCGATTGAAGCGGAACAAGCGGCGAGTTCGGGCTTAGAATAATATCAGTTATCAATTATCAGTTATCAATTATCAATTTTTGGTTAAAATATTCCAAGCAAAAGTTTTTGCATACAAAAACTTTTACCTAAAATGTAGATCAATTTTTGTCTCGAACACTGATTGTTTTTAAGTGACAATCATTATAATTCTTAATAGCGCGTTTATAGGCTTAAAAGTTATCATGAGAATCAATGTTTTAGAACACTGATTTTCATGATAAACTTTATAGCTAAACGTTCATTAGTTCATTTATTTAAACTTCTTTAAGGCGTATTTTAGTATTTTATTAAAAAAGCATTGAGTAACCCGATTTAGCCACCCCCTTCGCCAAGAAAATACCTCAAATAATAAATAAAACAATATTTTTCAATAAGTTATTAGTACAGCACCGTAAACGGATTAACACTCATCTGTTTACTGCGTTCGCTGCAAAAGTATTCCAAGCAAAATGGCGGTGCAAAAACTTTGCTTGGAATTGTGTACAAAAACTTTTGCATCGAATGGCGTGCAAAAATTTTTGCATCGAAATCAGTTAAATCAGTTAAATCAGCGTTCTATCCGTGATAACTGATTGATAATTATATAAGATAACTGATAACTGATAACTGATAACTGATAACTGATAACTGATAATATGCCTCCTCCTGTATCTACAGCCTCATCTACAGAAGAACACTCTATTTCTACTGGTCGATTCAAACCCCTAGTTAGCCTTTTAAAACACAAACGGCTGGCATTACTTATCTTTGTTATAGTCAGTGCACTTGGTGTGCCGGTTGCGTTGAAAACCGGTAAACCGGTTTACATGGCGCAAGCGGTGGTGCTTGTGTCACCCAAATTTATCCCCACGCTTGATTCAGATAGAAGGATGGATTTAAATCGTAATGATTACATATTATTTGTTAAGCAACAGACTAACATGCTCAAGCGCAGCGATGTTTTGCAAGAAACGTTACAAAGGCCTGAAGTGCGAAAAAATTGGTTACTGCCCGAAGAAACTGACAAGCAAGCTCAGAGCCGTTTAAAAAAAGCCTTGGAAGTTAAAAGTAAACGTGGTAATCCATTTATTACTGTTCAACTCACAGGTTCGAGTGCAAAAGGATTGGATATTATCGTCAATAATGTTGTAGACGTTTATTTGAAAAAAGCTAAGGCGGAGCTATTTTATGATAGTGATGGTCAAATTGAAAAATTGAACAAACGTCGGGAGAAATTAGATCGTTTGATTTCAGAAAATCATAAACACCGTATGGAAATTGCTGAAGAACTGGGTGTGACAACCTTTCAAGAAAACCGCCTCAATCCTTATGATGACATTTTAATTGAAAATACTTCTGCTTTTACGCTCGCACGTCGTCAGCGCGTTGAGGCAGAAACCCGTTTAGCCGCTTTGAAAAAACAACTCATTCAGGGTAAAACGACGTTAGATACACTTGTCAGAGAAATGGTTGCTAATGATAGGGTACTCACCAGTTATAAAACAAAATTGATTGAACGACGTACAGAATTATTGACCCAAACTTTAGGTTTAACTTCAAAACATCCGAGTAAGCGTCGTGCCGAAAGAGAAATTGCTCAAATCGATCAAGAAATTGAACGCGCAACTCGTGATTTGTATCAAGAAATCCATGACCGTTTATTGGAAAAAGGTCAAGCTGAAATTTATCAAACACAACGTATTGAGCAAGCCTTGGCCGGCGAATTAGAACTACAACGTACAAAAGCCATCCACTATGCCAATCTCTATAATAAAGCACTGGTACTCAATAAAGAGATTTTGCGTACTTACAAACAGTTGGATAAAATCAATAACCGCATTGACTTTTTGACCGTTGAAGCAACGGCCCCAGGATTTGTACGCTTAAACACGTCTGCCACACCACCGCGCTATCCAATCAAAGGCGGACGCAAACAAATTGTTTTAATATTCGTCATAGCGGCCCTTGGTTTAGGGATAGCTGTGCCAATCCTGATAGATATGCTAGATCAGCGCATACGCACACCAGGGGAAGTGCATAAAATTCTAGGTTTTCCACCCATGACTTGGATTTTAGAGCGTCACAACCTGAGTACTGAACAACTGGCGACGGATTACCTGCGTCGTATGGCATTGGCATTAGAACGAGATTGGCATACCCATGAAACGACTGGTTTTGTTATCACTTCGGTTAAACCAGGTGGTGGCACCACAACGCTGACTTTAGAATTAGCACATTTGCTAAGTGAGTTAGGGGTGCATACCTTAGCGGTGGAACTGAATGCGTTTCAACCCGATCCCCGTTATGGCGGCGCAACCTCTTCTCAAGGATTGACAACCTTATTAAACCAAGACAGTGATAGGGTGCTATCACCCGAAATGTTGATCGTACCTGCTATGGGAAATTTACCGGATCGCTTGCCTGTTGGTGATACACCAAAGCGTCATTTAGCCACTTATGGTAAATTGCGTTCTGTGCTTAAACAACTCAATGCCCATTATGATCTTATACTGATGGACACCCCGCCTCTGTTGTTATCAGCAGATGCCGAATTGTTGGGCGAAATTGCTGGCGGTGTCTTATTGGTAGTTGAAGCAGGAGTCGTTATGCCAGGTGAACTCAAGCGAGCGGCACAATTATTGGAGCGTTTAAATCCGCCAGTGGTTGGCTCGGTACTTAATCGGGTTGAAGTCTTTCGAGGAGGGGGGTATTTTTCGGAACTCCTTGAAGAATATGAAACGGGAGGAAAATTAAGACGGGGATTGCTTAAGCGATTACTTTGGCATTGAACGTTCATCAATTCATACTTACTTAATTAATAGGTTATTTAAAATCGAAATTCATGCATTCACAATATATTCGCCATTGGCAAAGCTGTTCATTTAATCAGCGCTTTAAATTGTACCAAAAGACAACATCATAAATGTGAGATGCCAAATGAAAACACCACAATTATCTGTCGTCATAATTGGACGCAACGAAGGTCAACGCTTAGTGGATTGCATTCGCTCAGTACAAGCGATAAACGATCCGCCAAAAAATATGGAAATCATTTATGTCGATTCGGATTCCACTGATGGCAGTCCGGCCCAGGCGAAAGCCTTAGGGGCTAAAGTACGGGTTGTACATCCAGAACGCCCGGCTGCGGCTATTGGTCGCAATGCGGGATGGCGTGTTGCTCAAGC
>JAYQWI020000602.1:0-4333 GCA_035871815.2 Candidatus Parabeggiatoa communis | reverse complement strand
TTGAATAGAATCATGCAGTTCTTCCAACGCACTCCGATCCCGCATCGTTTTAGAAATGTAGTCCCAACACCCATAACCTTTAAGGGCTTTACGACAATCGGTTACGGTGTCATTAGCGGTGAGGATAATGACAACAGAGGTGCCCATGTCTAGCACTTAATTTCTTAGTTACCTTTAACTATTCTTGCTTAAATTGAGTAAGAAATTAGCTGATTGAAGAATAGTTACTTGACATTTCTTTTCAATCTCTATAACTTTTATCTTTCTATGATTATGCCATCAAACTAAATCGACAAAACCTAAAAATGAAAAAAGCTAAAAAAGTGACTAGAATTGCTTATAGCGTTGATCTTAATCGAGCCAAATATGAAGCATTAACTGAGATCGCCAAACAATGCGGTTTAGTCCGTACAGAAGTTTGGCATGATTATGGTTCGGTTAGTGGCCTTGACGCTAAATTCCGCCCAGTGCGTGATGGGTGGATTGCAAAACAACATATCAATAATTTACCGCAAAGAATTTGGCGGGCGACATTATCTGATGTATTAGGTGACATAAAAGCCAACCGGGAAGCGGCCAAAGTAAATGTTAAAAGTCATATCTTTAGAAATATTAAAGATGAGCATAAGCGTAAAAATTTATTCAAAAACCTAAAAAATGATGCCGCGATGGTAAACAATTCTTATGGGCGTAGCTTAATGCGGAAATATTGGAAACATGGCAAAAATCACACTTTTAACCAAATTGTATTGGAACCGGGTAGCTATAAGTGTTTTTCGTATCATGGTAAACATTATATAGAGGTTATTAGCTTAACCAGAGGATCGCGCATTGCTATCCCAATAGGAACCAATTATTCCATAACCGGACAAATCAGGTTAATTTTACGCGAAGGCCAAGTTGAAATCCATTACACAATAGATAACACCGATGCTCGTGCTTGCGGTTTACCCTTCACAAAAATTGGCATAGACAAAGGTTATACAGAAGCCTTTGCTGATTCTGATGGTATTTTTCATGGGGAAGGCTTGGGTAAAATTTTATCCCCTGAAACGGATTCCCTAAACAAAAAGTACCAGAAACGCAATAAAATGGGTGCCGTTTTAGAGAAACTAAAGGAAAAGAATCCTAAAAAAGCCAAAAGGATAATAAAGCATAATTTGGGTCGTCAGAAACTTGATAGACGCAAAAAGAAGCATCAAGGAAAAGTTAAAACCCTAATTTTCACTGCTGCCAATAATATAATTGGTAAAGCAGAAACGGTTGTTTGTGAAGATTTAACCAAAACGTTTAAATCAAAGAATTTAGGAAAAAAGACCAATCGCCGTTTAAGTGGTTGGGTAAAAGGATTGATGGCTTCAGCCATTGATATAGTAGCTTCCCGAAGAGGTTCTAGGATCGTTCTAGTCAATGCGGCATACACTTCTCAAATTTGTTCCCAGTGCGGATGCCTCGGTAAACGTACTTTCGATAAGTTTCACTGTACCGAAGGGTGCGGGGTGGGTATGCAAGCGGACTTGAACGCAGCGATTAATATTTTAGCAAGGTTAGACGATGAAGAGCTACATCGGTGGCTTCCCTTTACGAAGGTGAAGCAAATTTTGCTTAAACGTTGTCGCCGCCCGGATGAGACAGCCCATCCAGAACTCCAGTTGCAACTCGTTTGAGTTATCAACGGAGAGTGAATTATCTTGATTCTTTACATATTTAGTTACCTGTTTGGTATAGGTGAGTAAGTATGACTAAGAAAAAAGAAGCTGTCATTGGCATTGATTTGTAATGAACGCTCAAATAGCTCAAAGGCCTTTTTAAACTCGCCTTTTTCCGCTTTCGCTTTGCCATAGCTAGTCAACGCGATGGTATCATTAGTATTGATTTGTAATGAACGCTCAAATAACTCAAAGGCCTTTTGAAACTCACCCTTGTCGGCTAACGCTTTGCCATAGCTAGTCAACGCGATGGGGTTATTAGCATTGACTTGTAATGAACGCTCAAATAGCTCAAAGGCTTTTTCAGCCCGCCCGTGATGAGTGAGTGCGATGGCATAGCTATTCAATGCCTTATAATTATTTGGCTCAAGTTGCAACGCCCGTTCAAACATCTCAAAGGCTTTTTCTGCTTGAGCATACTTTGCTAAAGCTAAAGCGTACTTATAAAACGTTTTAACATTATCAGGCTCGATTTTCACAGCGCGTTCAAACAGTTCAAACGCTTTGTCAACTTGTTTCGGTTTGAATTTAGTTAAAGCATAACCATACCGATTGAGAATCGTCGGATTATCTGGGTTAAGTTTAAAGGCCTCTTCAAGCAGTGCCAACTTGCTTTTATTATGAGTACAGTCTTGAGCAATATCGGAAAGCGTCTCGGCAAGGAGATGAGGTGTCTCAACGTAAGACTGTCGTAGTTCATTAAGCAACGCATTCGCAGCTTTCAAATCCTGGGTATCAAAACCAGAAAGAATTTTTTGCTTAAGCTCATCAATCGTTTCTGTGGAAAGCTTTTCTTTATCTTTCTTTCGCCTAATTGTTATAACCATTTTTGAATGCTTTTGGTGGTGTGTATTAAACCATAACGATAGGGGGCATTCCTATTTTCCCGCTATTTTTAGGAACGATGAAATAATATACGCCGTTTTTGACTTTGATTAAAGACTTTATAGCGTTTCCCGATTGAATAAAGTAGAGTTAGGAATATCCAAAAAATAAATTATCCCGCAGGACTACTCTATGCACACAAATTATTTGTAACAAACTGTCGGCTCACGCAGAGCCGCAGAGCCGCAGAGAATGAGAGAAATTAAACAAACCGGCTTGAATTGCCTTTTGGGATAATTATTTTTTTGGAACTTCCTTATATTAAGAAAATCGAACCGCAAAATAAATTGGGAACGAAAATCAATCCGGCCGCAAAATAAATTTTGCACTCCAAGAAGGCCGCAAAATAAATTGGGAACGATAATGATTTGTACTTAGCGAAGCTTCCCTTCGGTTCATTCAATCGGGAAACGCTATATCGTATTCAGCTTACCCACTATCAGTTTAGTACAACTGATTTGCGGATTGACGGGTATTTTGAAAAGTTGAGACGCGAGGCATCGCGTCTCTACCAACCAATCCGTTCAATCCGCAAATCAGTTGTACTTAACGGCAATCAGTTAGATATGACAGGGGTGTGAAAGTCTTAAATTTTGTGCGTATAGAAATTGGGTAGGTTTTAGGGCGGGGGCAGGGGGCATCATGTCATGTAGGGGCCTGTCGGGTTGCAAGAGGCCAACGACAAGGAATTGCCCCTACAAACCATTATGGTATTGAGGGGCCAAATAGCATCCGTAAAATCATTCAACAGCTAATAAACTCAGTATCCGCTTAGGCGTAAAATGATTAAATTGTTTAAATAAATTTTTAAGTTTCAGGAAGACTTCAAGTGCGGAAAAAGCATCATCACTTGCATATTCAATCTGTTGCTGACTGAGTGACTTCAGCTCCCAGTTTGAAAGTGAGAGCTTTCTTTTTTTCTCTAAGTTTTTATTCAGCACTCGGGCAACCATCTGCTTTGAACCAATTGTCCTTTTATTACCCACCTCCTGAAAAACTTTACTCAGATCAACAACGTTGGAGATTTTACACCCAAAATTTTGGAAAATTGTCGTATTATCATTGTTAATCCCAACGCCAATTTTCCTGATATCATCACACTTTAACAACTCAAGAAGTGGACTGATATTAGTTAACTGACGCATTTGAAAAAGGAAACACTTCTCACGAGTCGCAATTTGGATGAGAGCGATACCACTCGGTGGTTTTCCTTTTTGAAAGACTGGCCTAGATTCTGTATCATAGCCAACAAACCGTTGTCTTTTGATCACTTTACAAGCACTTTCCATTTTCTTATTATCCTGAACAATAACAACCTCTTTATTTGAAGTGTCGTATTTAGGAAGCTTGGTGATTTCTTCATCATAAACCTGATGATTAAGATCAGATATCAGTTTGAGATATTTGAATGATTCAGGTTTATTTGATTGAAGATATTCGATAAAATGAACGTTCAACACCGATTTTAGATTATCTAAATGGTTTATCCCAAGAACACCTTCTAGAATATTAGATTTTCTGGTGTCAAACAGATAATCAAAAATGTCCATTCATTAATCTCCATCTCTTGCAAGACTATAGTTTGTCAGATAAGAAAGTTCCAAAAAAATAAATCCCAAAAGGCAATTCAAGCCGGTTTGTTTAATTTCTCTCATTCTCTGCGGCTCTGCGGCTCTGCGTGAGCCGACAGTTTGTGACAAATTATTTGTGTGCATAGAGTAGCCCTGCGGGATAATTTA
>JAYQWI020000601.1:0-12792 GCA_035871815.2 Candidatus Parabeggiatoa communis | reverse complement strand
TATACTGACAACGGCTCTATTTACGTTACTCAATTTTTATTCGGCCCGATTGGAGTGCAAAATTTATTTTGCATCGGCCCGATTGAAGTGCAAAATTTATTTTGCATCTGCCCGATTGGAGTGCAAAATTTATTTTGCATCTGCCCGATTGGAGTGCAAAATTTATTTTTCTTCGGCCTGATTGAAATTGATAATAACCCTTTTTTTGGGAATGCGCCCCCACAAGGATTGCCCATACCGATGTCATGTAGGGGGCAATCCCTTGTGGTTGCCCTCTTGAAAATAATGCGTTAATTCGGAAAAAATAGGAAAAAAATATGATACCAGAAATAGCAGACATTTTAGTGTATGACACTAGGCGTAACTTAATCCTCACAGTTGTTACCAAGAATATACCCGGCAAATCAACTGAATGGGCAGCCCTCATGCGCCATAATTTTTATACTGATGAAAATGCGCCCTTACCCGATTCCCCCTTTTTTTTATTTGCTTTAGCAGATCATTTTTACTTGTGGAAAAACATTGAAGATAAAGACGAAGTCAAACCGACTTATGATATAAATCCCCTATTCGCCATAGAACCCTACTACGATAAAACGCGCTACTCACTAAACGAATTAAACCGCGAAAGCTTTGAACTGGTTGTCGGGTTTTGGCTAAGTGGCATCATTCTCGCTTATGAGAAAAACGATATTTGTACAGCCGAACCGCTATGGCTATCCGAACCCAATCACGAATGGCTGTTTGGCTCCGGTTTGTTTGACGCTATCAAGAGAGGGCGCGTAGAACACTTATGAATATCTATGTTGAATCAAATTTTGTATTGGAACTAGCCTTCTTACAAGAACAGTCCCAAAGTTGTGAAAAG
Organism: Candidatus Parabeggiatoa communis; assembly: GCA_035871815.2. Classification (GTDB taxonomy): domain Bacteria; phylum Pseudomonadota; class Gammaproteobacteria; order Beggiatoales; family Beggiatoaceae; genus Parabeggiatoa; species Parabeggiatoa communis. The sequence goes on along the minus strand of JAYQWI020000601.1, from coordinate 11,924 downwards.
ATTCTCGCACTTTGTGAATCCGAACAATCCCACTTGGTGCTACCCGCTTTTTGTATTACCGAACCTTATGATACTTTGGTACGAAGATCCAAAGACAGAAATACACTGAAACATCGCTTAGAAATTGAGTTTAACCAATTATCAAGAACACCGCTATACAGCAATCAGCTTAATTTCTTTCGAGAAGTTTCTCAAGTTTTAATACAAAGTGCTACTGACGAAGAAAAAAGCTTGTACCAAACCCTTGACAGAATTTTAAAAGTGTGTGAAACCATCCCCGTGGTGCCAGAAATACTCAGTTTATCAGCCACTTTTCGGGCCCCCCCCCTTGAACTCTCTGTTCAAGATTCAATGGTTTATGCTTCAGTCGTTCATCATTTGACTACCCACAATATAGCGCAAAAGTGTTTTTTGAATAGAAATTCTAGGGATTTCAACCAACCCGATATTCAAATGACGTTAAATACTCACAATTGTAAGCTGCTTTTCAATTTTGAGAAAGGCTACAACTACATCATGTCCAAAACTGAACGCCAATCAGCCTAGAAGCGAAAATCCCAAAGGTAGCAGGAATCATTCTTTCCCTGAGTTCATAAGGAAGAGTGAATTAATAAATTCATGCTATGATCTCAGTTAACACCCAAGTCTTAATCAGTTCAACATGGAACTTCTCACTCAAAATTTGAAATCGTACCAAAATGGCCAAAAAAATCACCATTCACGATAGTGGTTATAAACATTTATTCTCAAATAAAGTCATTTTCCGTCAATTAATTGAAACCTTTGTGACGGAGGAATGGGTAAAAGATTTAGATTTTGAGAGTTCCCAAAAAATCGATAAGTCTTTTATTTCTGAACATTACAAAGAAACAGAAAGTGACATTATTTACCAAGTCAACTTTCGGGGTAAAAAATCCTATCTGATTATTTTGATTGAATTTCAATCCACCGTTCCCCGATTTATGGCCGTCAGAGTATTAAACTATTTGACTAATTTTTACATGGATTATCTGAAATCCAACAAAGGAGTCAAAAAATTACCGCCCATTTTTCCCATTGTACTTTATAATGGCGATAAAAGTTGGACAGCCCCCGTCAATCTCGCAAATTTAATCGAAAACAATGACTTATTGGGAAAATACGGCCTGTCATTTGAGTATTTTAAAATCGCGATTAATGAGTATTCAAAAGAAACCTTGTTGAAATTCAATAACATTGTTTCAACGTTGTTTTTGGCAGAGGGCCATTATGACATTGACTTGCTTGAAAAAGAGTTGATTGAATTATTTCAACGCGAATCGGACAAACAAGCCGTTTCATTATTTTTAAATTGGTTTAAACAATTGGCGGTGCATGACAGAATAGATGAACGGGATTACTCAACTCTGCACCAAATTTATGCCAACACACAGGAGGTCAATATGTTAATGACTTCGATTCGAGAAGAACGCAAACGTCTTTATGACGGTGGTTTCAAAGATGGAAAAAATCAGGGCAGGCATGCCGAAAAACGTGCGATGGTGGAAACGCTTTTGTACAAAGGCATGGATATTTCCTTTATTGCCGAAGTAACTCAATTGTCAGAAGAAGAGATTTTGAAGTTGAAAGTGAAACATTGAGACTGAACAGTTGTCAGTTATCAGTTTAAAGTTATCACGATTTGCTTAGTCACCCCAACAGAATAAAAATGTTTCATTTTGATTTTTAGGCAAAAGTTTTATGTTCATAAAAATAATTTCATGATCGCCCTTTTGAAATTATTGACCTGAAAATATATAAAACGGAAAGTTATTTCAAAACCATTCCTAAGTTGCATGGCGCGATTTTCTTTCTCTACCTTTTAATTTAACAAAAGCCAATCAGACGGGGTTGCAAAAAAAGTATTTAACCCAATCGGGAAATGCTATAACGGGTTTATGTTGCCCACCATTGCCATGCCATTTCCTTGTAGGGTGGGTAACGGGTTTATGTTGCCCACCAAATACCACTTGGCTATTTATGCCTAAAAACAATTTTCTCTATCAAAGCTTCTCCGCTTTCTGCACGCCGATATAACAACGTCGCATTATAATGTTTGGCGGGCAAATATCTCACCTGCCTATTCCAGAAGATGCTAATTTTCTCGCTTTTCAATTTTATGGCATGGCACCAATGATTGGATATCGAGACGGGAGTATTTTTTATATCTTATGGCTTGATATTCATTTTTCTGTCTATTCCCATTAAACAACGGCATGAAATCATATTGCTACAAGTTTTAATATAATGCAAGAGACGCAAGAGACGCTTCGATTTCAATTTTTATTGACACCTATTTAGCGTCAAAGCGCGTCAAAGCGCGTTTATTTTTTTTACAATTGCGAGTTCAGCAATTACATTCGACATAAAACTAAGCAATCCTACCCTACAAACAAAAATCATAATTTGATAAAGTATAATCTATATTCAATAATATGATTTAAAATAGAGGTTAATATAAGTAAAACTCAAAATTGGCGTGAAGGTTGCGTATCAACAATTGCATTTAAGCGAATCGAAAAAAACGCTTATCCCATTCCCCATTTCCCTTTCATAATGATCAACAAAACAACCCGATTATTCTTTATAATGGCTTTTGCCATGGGTGCATTAGCCGGTTTTTTTATGGGCAAAAACACTCAAAATACGCAAGAAATTCAAAAATTTGCCGTTTTACTGAACGCATTTCAAAGCCATTTCCAACAGCTTGAAATCAAACGAACAGAGGATTTTGAAGAAAAATCTCATCAAAATATGGAGGCCATCGAAAATGTCACTGCTTTACTCAAAACATTTCAAGGGCATTTTCAACAATTTGCCAGTAACTTAGTCATCCTTTTTGCAGGAGAAACCCATAAAACGAGTCAAGCAATTGACCAATTTGGGATTTTACTCAAAGCCTTTCAAAGCCAGAATCAAGATTTTGAAAGCAAACTGCTCAGTGTTTTAGCCAAAGAAACGCATCAACAAACACAAGCCTTCGACAACCTAGCCCAGTTGATTAACGCCTTACCAAAGGCTATTCAACCTCTCCAAAGAGAATTGCGCCAAGTTTTGACAAGCGAAAGCCATCAAAATAGCGAAGCTATCAACAAAGTGGCCGTATTGATTAACACCTTTCAAAATCGTTTTCAACATCTTGAACAAGAATTAGCCCAAAAAATGGGTATTGCAGTCAGTGCTAACAATCAGCAACCTGATCTAGAAAATGATCAAGCCCTGCTTAAAGCGGAAGCCTTGCTCAAACAAGGTGACTTAGCAAGAGCGGGACTTTATTTTAGTCACAGCTTAAGTCAAAACCCCGGACAATGGGAAAAAATACAGCGTTATCAACAACGTGTTATCAATTACTGTCGTCAACGCCGTGACAACGGCGAGTATGAAATAGCCCTCAATGTCTTAACTGAGATGGAAACGTTTCTGCGGAATCAAACCCTCTATATCGAAGTACACAACATTGAAAAATTAGCGCAAATCTTGACAGAAATCGCAGAATTTAGACAAGTCACCACCAGTGCAATGGCCGCTAAAAAACTGTTAGAAACGCGCCAGTTGATGAAAACATTACTGGTTGATGACTTGGGTACCCCTTCTACCACTGAACCCCAACAAATAACGCAACACATTAATAGCTTAAAAATCAAGTTGACGGCATTACAATCACTGGATACCAGTTTGATCAATAAAAACAGATTAGCTCAAATCAATCAAAAAATCGCGCTTTTTGAAAACAGCATAGCCACATTTGAAACAGAACTCGCCACTGCTCAATCCACAACCACGGTTTCAACATTAGTACAACGCGCCGAAAAATTTATTGAGAAAGCGAAAAATGAACCCACGCAATCGGAACTCATTTTATATTACCTCACCTCGGCCGAATCGATTATCCGTCAAATAGTGCTATTAGCACCAGAAACAACCCCTTTTGAAATGATGCGGCTCTCACAAAACCTAGAGCAAGCGAAACAAGAGATTGCCCAACGTCAATCACAAGTTGTTTTCAATAAAATAAAACAAGCCTTTAATCAACTTCAGTTGGCACCGGATACCCATGCACAAGTCGCGATTGATAAATTAATCACGTTTAAAGCTGGGCTCACTCAACAAGCCAGTCAATTATCCGCCATGCGCTTTATTGAACAAGCACAAACAATGATGGAAACCGTCAATCACAAAATAATTGACTGGCAAGAGAAACAACGACAGCGATATGAACAATGGGCCGTTAAAAGCATCCTAGACTTCTATTCAACTCATAAAAATGAACTGGGTGTCGGAACGGATGAGCAACGGATATACGCCGGAATCATAGAACATATGGGCAATATAGATACCCGATATCTCTCCACCTCCGCATCAACAGCTTATCATGAAGCCTTTAACCTGTTTTACGCAGAACTCAATCACCACTTGAAAATTCCGCTTTCTTCGGAAATGACTTTTACCCAGAAAAAACAGTTATCTGATTTTTAATCTATTTTGAGCGATTTATCGATTGAAAACGCAAGAGACACAAGAGACGCTTCGATTTCTTTAGCGTCTTTAGCGTTTATATCGATATCAATTGCGAAAGCGAAACAATCAGCATTCGACATTTTACGAGACACCTCAAAAAAAGCACTCCACCCTTCAGCCTTTCGGAAAACATAATGATTATGAAAACCTATCTTATAGCCATACTCAGTTTATCCAGCAGTTTATCTAGCAGCGTGTTTGCCGATATCCAGACACAACAGCATACAATGGCTTTCAAATCCAGCCCTCAAGCCAATGCCTTTGCCCTATCTGCCCCTGCCGGCCTGATGGTACGCTCCCAGAATCTCCTAACGGCCAATCCCATGGGACTGATGCAATCTCCTCTTCAGAGCAGCACGATGCACTTTCAAAATCAGATGCCAAGTTATCAAAACCTGTTCAACAGGAGCACAGGGCAAACCCCCTTTATCATTGAACAAATCGGACAAGAAGGGCTACGCACATCAAGCCATCACGTTACGCAAGACAGCTTTCAAATGGCTCAAAACCTACGCCAGAGCAAATCCGCCTTTCCGGCCGCCAAAGGCACCGCCGGCGAAGTCGTCAAAAAACAAGGACAATTTCAGGTAACACAACCCCTTGATGGAAAAGGCAAGCCATACCGCTCAACGCCTACTGGAATGAAACGCATATATCAAGAAAGCCTCTATGCCGGACTGCTAGGAGCAGCCTTAGGCGGTGGATTTGAAATCTTTAGTCAACTGTCTTCCAATCAAGCCTTTGACTGGCAACGATTTGGAAACATCACCCTACTCAATGGTGCCAGTGGCTACAGCGGCACCTTAGGCGGCGCGCTTATCCAAAGAAGCCTCATCAACAATCAAACTCAACTCCTGTCAAAACTACTGAACACCAAAGTCTCAGCTTCAATACTAGGCGGTTTCAGTGCTGGCACCCTAGCCAGTGCCCTATTCGCTTACGGCACCTATTTTTTAGGATACACCGACTTAAAAACAGCCCATCGAAGCATGATTGCCGGCACCCTTGGTGCCGGCGTATTCAGTGTCGGTAACAGCATGGTACAACTCTTCTTCTTAAAAGGCTTAACGGCAAGTACACTGGGCACAACCGCCAGTGCCAGCAGCACCGCCGTCATGGGTACTTTATCAGCCACAGGTGTCGGATTAGTTGCCTTAGCCGCCCTTGGCGTAGGCACAGGTACCCTGTACTTATTTCATTTATCCGACAAAAAAGCAGAACATCAACGAGTCGATCACTTCATGACACAGATGCAAAAAAACTTGAGAGAACCCATTTAACTCGTTTTTTCTCAAGATAAATCGCCCGCTTGTCGTTCAAAATTTATTTTGCGGTTATTTTCGTTCAAAATTTATTTTGCCTCGACGCTATTGGAGTGCAAAATTTATTTTGCCTCGACGCTATTGGAGTGCAAAATTTATTTTGCCTCGACGCTATTGGAGTGCAAAATTTATTTTGCTTCTTTGCTATTGGAGTGCAAAATTTATTTTGCCTCGACGCTATTGGAGCGCAAAATTTATTTTGCGAAAGCCAAGATTGATAATGTGTTGAAATTTTTTTTGACAAACTGATAGGAAGGGCGCATTCCCAAAAAAAGGGTCATTCTTGGCTATCGCAAAATAAATTTTGCACTCCAAGAATGCCGCAAAATAAATTTTGCACTCCAATAACCGCAAAATAACAGAAACGAAAAGCGAGCCTTCAAAATTTATCTAATAGAAGCAACCAAGGGGCAACCACAAGGGATTGCCTCGAAAAGCCGGTAGTAGGGCCAATCCCTTGCGGGGGCCCTTTGCGGTAAAATACCTGTTTATTTGTGCTTCAGTACTTATAACGATAGATAGTATCTACTATTTTTGAACTGTCAAAAAAATCATGTTTAAAAAAACATTTTTAGCATTGAACCTCTCAATGTGTTTATTGATAGGGGGTTGTTCGACAACTGTACTAGAGAACAACGACGTTTCGTGCAAAAACCGCATAAGATACAATCCAACACTTTGGTCGGGTGGTTGTCTAGTTGATGATACTGATCAGGATGGCGTAGCTGATGATCAAGATCTTTGTGCGTATTCTTCTTCTGCCGTCTGTTCAGGCACGGGACTCAATGAAATAACTGATGAGCGTGACTAAAAAGCCTGTCAGCGCAGTTGTCCGCTACCCATTTTCGTTTTTTCGGGTGTAGGCTAACGGCCCATCGCCAAAATTGTTGGCACAGCCAATTGTCTCAATGTTGAAATATCTTCCTATCGCTTTTCAAAAAGCTTGAGGTGTCTATTGCGGGTTTTATGTCAAATGCAATGGGTTTTATAGCGATATCGATATAAACAACGCTAAAGACGCTAAAGACGCTAAAGACGCTAAAGAGGCTCTCTGTCAAGAGAAAGAGAAATATTTGCGTCTCTTGCGTCTCTTGCGTCTCTTGCGTTATTTTTTCATTTATAGGCCTATAGATATATTACAATTAAGATTTATTCAAGGAATATCAATGATACTTGACTGGTGGGTTTAGCATCGCTGAACGAACTATCAAACTTTTACCCACCCAAACTTCTCGTTTTTCCATCTAAAGCAAAGGAAACAACAACATGCCTTACTCAGCCGAAATTAGTCGCACTAAGCCTTCGTGCATTTTATTCTTAATTGATCAATCCTATTCAATGGACGATCCATTTGGAGGAGACGAATCGGGTGCTAAAAAAAATGCGGTGGCAGATGTCATCAATAAACTCTTACAAAATTTCGTCATCAAATGTGCAAAAGATGAAGGTGTCCGTGATTATTATCATATCGGTGTCATTGGTTATGGTGGCGAAGTCGGTTCCGCTTTTAGCGGTGAATTGGCGGGGCAAGAATTGGTGCCGATTAGCCAAATTGCTAATAAACCGGCTCGCATTGAGGAACGCAGCAAAAAAGTACCCGATGGTGCTGGGGGTTTAGTCGAACAATCGGTTAAATTTCCCATCTGGTTTGATGCCATCACATCCGGTGGCACACCGATGTGTCAAGCGATGCGCCATGCTCACCAAATCCTTTCAGCTTGGTTCAATGATTATCCCGATTGTTTTCCACCGATAGTGATTAATATTACTGATGGTGAATCGACAGACGGCAACCCCAGTGCTGTCGCGCAAGACATCACCAGTCTGAAAAGTAGCGATGGTGACGTTTTGTTGTTTAACGTTCATTTGTCTTCACATCGGGGTACAGCGATTGAATTTCCCGATAGTGAGGCCGCTTTGCCCGATCAATACGCTAAACGACTTTATCAAATGTCCAGTGTCTTGCCTAATTCTATCAAAGAAACGGCCTCTCAAGAGGGTTTTCGAGTTTCGACAAAAAGTCGCGGTTTCGTGTTTAATGCGGATATGGTGGCATTGATTAACTTTTTAGATATTGGCACACGCCCAAGTAACCTCCGATAGTGATGGGAAATAGCGATGGAAATCATGACTCAGTCGTTTAGGCTACCCAAACAGGGTAATACGCTAGAAGAGTATGAAGATGCCGTTTTTCATTCTAGTTGGTTAAAAAATCCGCCGACTGCCCTGTTTAGGGCAGCAGTAGCGGATGGTGCCACTGAAGCGTCTTTTTCTAAGGCCTGGGCTAACTTAGTTGTCCAAGCCTATTGTCAAGGTGAACTGAATGATGAAAAAACGCTTATTCAGCATTTACCCCAATTACAAAAACAGTGGTATGCAGAAGTCACTCAAAAACCCTTACCTTGGTATGCCGTAGACAAATTACAGCGCGGTGCCTTTTCCGCCCTGTTTGGTTTAACCCTATACAAAAATAGCTACGATATTATGGCAATAGGCGATAGTTGTCTATTTCATATCAGAGAGGACAAACTAGAAAATGCTTTTCCCATAGCACATTCTGAACAATTCAACAATCGGCCTTTATTACTCTCTAGCGTTGCCGCACCCAATGAAAACATTGCCCAACATATTGTCTATAAACAAACACTGTCATTGCAAAGGGGCGATGAATTTTATTTGATGACCGATGCCTTGGCGTGTTGGTTTTTGCAACTGTCTGAAAAAAAACGCCAACCGTGGCTAACAATGCGCTCACTCAAACCAAGTCATTTTGAACAATGGATTGCCAATTTGCGAAACACAAAGGCACTGCGTAATGATGATGTCACTTTGCTACGCATTATCACCCAATAGGAGATTTGAGCATGGCTTGGCCTACAGCACAAGACTATAGCGAAGCGGTACAAAATCCGCGTTTAAATTTCCAAGACGCGGAACTGAAAACAGGGCAAGTCGAATTGAATCAACTTGGCTTGCCACGCCCAAGAAGTGGTAATTTTGCAACGGTTTATCGGATGCGATGTGGACAACACAATTGGGCTGTTCGTTGTTTCCTCCGTAATGTGACCGATCAGCAAGAACGTTATGCTGAGATCAGTGACTATTTGGCACGTCTAAAACGCTTAGGGCGTATTCAACTCCCCTATATGGTTGATTTTGAGTTTCTTGAAAAGGGGATAAAAGTCAGTGAACAGTGGTATCCAATTCTAAAAATGGAATGGGTGGAAGGTGAACTACTGGATAAATTCATTGAAAAACAGTTACCGAATTCAACCGCATTGCGACATTTGGCAGAACGTTGGGTAACCATGACACAAACTTTAGAAAATGCTGGAATCGCACATGGTGACTTGCAACATGGTAATATATTAATTGTTAAGGGTGAATTGAAACTGATTGACTATGATGGCCTATTTGTCTCCACATTATTCGGTTTTTCCAGCAACGAAGTAGGGCATTATAATTATCAACATCCCTCAAGAACTGGGGATGATTTTAGGGCAGATATTGATCGTTTTTCAGCTTGGGTGATTTATATTGCCTTAATTTCTCTGAGTCGTGATCCGAATTTATGGCAGCGCGTGGGTGCCGGGGATGAGTTTATTCTATTACGCAAAGAAGACTTTGTTGAACCAGATACTTCTGCTACGCTGGCGCTGTTGACTCAACATAACGATGCGCTTATCCAGTCACTCGTTACAAAATTTAAACAGTTACTTCGCAATCCTGCCCAGATTCCCGCGTTAGATCAGCAAAAAGTGATTGTTTCCGCCACGCAGCATCCAGTTTCTAATGCCAATCAGCGAACGAGTACTCATACAACCTCAACATCTAATGATTGGTTAACCGATTATCTTCCACAGCAGCAACAAAAGTCATCACATCCAGTTCAATCGCCACCCATTTCAGTTAAGAAGCCAGCTTCTCAGTCTGTCAAACGGCAAAAGAGAGGCCAATCGCAGCCCACTTCAGTACCGAAAACGAGAGGCAAAAAGTGGCTAACCTCAAAATTAGTGTTTGTTGGGTTATTGATTGTTGGATTACTCATTGTCGGGATGTTTTATGAAATGGAAAAATATGGCTACATAGACAATGGCAATGGCACCGTCACCAATAATAAAACAGGACTGATTTGGCTGAAAAATGCGAAGTGTTTTGGTGAACAGAATTGGGAAAGAGCTATGCGAAGTGCTGCCGAACTAGCGCATGGACAATGTGGACTTCGTGATGGTTCAAGGGCTGGAATGTGGCGTTTGCCTACCAAAGATGAGTGGAAGGCGATGAGGGATAAGAAATATGTGAACTCGGATTGGAGTCAGCCTGCTATTTCCAATGCGGCTGGTACTGGCCCTTGGAAAGAAGGTGATGCGTTCTCGGGCGTGCAGGCGAACGGCTATTGGTCGTCTACCCCGTTTGCTGCCAGCACCGGCAACGCATGGGGCGTGTACCTCAACAACGGCAACGTCGGCGCCAACGACGAGACCAACACCTACTACGTGTGGCCCGTGCGTCGCAGACAATAGATACTTTGATACTTTGGAGGCTTTGACGGGGGATTGCAAAGGGGGGCCCCTGGGATGTTAAATCTGACGCGGTTTGCAGAATATTTTTCACCCTAGTTTTGTTCCTTTTTATCAAAAGCTTTTATCCTTTTTGACAAATGAGATTGACCTATAGATTCTTCGATTCAATCATTAACATCTTGTTGATGAACCGACTCAAGGGCTTGTTTAATATTATCTGGGGTAATTTTTCCCAAAAAAGCAGGGATAATTAAAGCTAGTAGCACACGTGGTTAATCTATCGGATAATAATTGGGCCGATGATAATTGTTAATTGTTAATTGTTAATTGTTAATTGTTAAATAATTAATTCTTAACGAACAATACGCCGTAACGGATTGTTTTTTATAACATAATAATCTATACAATTATTGATATCATTTTATTTCTAATAACAATACATTATAGTTTTATAATTACATCAATTACATTATATTTAAAGAGAATGATTAATCGGCTTGCTCAATGGTGCGGGGTACATAAGGCAGTCATAATTAATTAATAACAATTAACAATTAACAATTTGTTCTGAATAATCGGATGAATTTACGGAGCAAAGTAGTCGTCAATGGAACGAGACGTCTCATTGAACCTTAATCAGATGATTTTCTAGAAATTGAACAAAATTGACTACACCGGGCATATATGAATTTAACCTAATTTTCTGACCATTTTTACTAATGATGACATAATATTGCAACCTAGATAATTGACAAGATTTAATTTCATTGAAATTCATTATCATTTTATGGCCATAGGGTGATTGAAAATAGATTTTTTCATCATCAAACCATGCTTTAGCACGATATGTTTCATTGATCCATAATATACAAATAACACTATATATAACGACTATAATAAGAACCACTATAGGGGGTCCCTTATCAGAAAAATGTGCGGAAAATGCAGAATATGTGACATAAAATGCAGGCAATGAAAATATAATCGAAACAACTTTTGCAAACCAATTATATTCCATTACAAGCCAATTTCGTTCATATTTTGTTCTACCACACATTACTCCTAATATAATTAGAAGTACAATAGTCACTTTAAGAAAATAACTGAAGACAGGATCCATTTTTTTTCTACTACCTCTTGAAATATAAAAAATTCTTATTATAACGGATTTTGGGGGCACCAGATTTAAAAGGGCGAACACGCAGGTTCGCCCCTACAAAATGTAGGGAGGCTCCCTGGCCCCCCCTTTTTGAGAATCTTGTAGGGGCGAACCTACGTGTTCGCCCCCCAAAATCCGTTATAATCAGAAAAATTTTATGATTGGTATTCTATTTGCTAGTCAGAAAAAAAGTAGTTTAAGATGTACCTAAGAATATTGGCGTTTGTACTGATGTAGTGATATTATCATCTCAAATACAGTGCCAATGTGTGTATTTTTGATTGATATATTTTATAATTAAAAAATTATAACATTATATCGAAAAGTAGATAATAAGATATTAGGGCAAAAATACCGGATATTAATATGAGGGCAAACTTGCCT
>JAYQWI020000600.1:0-3715 GCA_035871815.2 Candidatus Parabeggiatoa communis | reverse complement strand
ATTAAATCAGTGAATAAACACAATACTGCCTTCTCACTTAGCAATGTTCTAATTTTTAAATTAGCGCTGTCATGAGAAAGCGCTATTTAAAGTGTTCTATTTAAAAAAAATGTTAATTCATTTTTGTTGACCAACTTAAATTAAATTTCCACAACCCCCTTTTCCCAAAGGTTATGCACACATTTTTGATTTAATTGATTTTTCAGTGATTTTTGAGTAGCTGGGTGAGGAACGGAAGCCTACCGCCCAAAACCCAATTACAATTGGGGGCTATTTATTAACCACTATTAACCACACTATATATCAAAACAATTTATGTGCATAGAGTCGTTTCCAAAGGCAGGGGCGAACAGATATCCACACAAAAAAATGTGGAACTGATAACTGATAACTGATAACTGATAACTGATAACTGATAACTGATATGACTTGGAATTGGGATTTAGCAACGATTTTAGTCTTGCTGATATTTGTCAGTGGCTTAATTTGGCTATATGATAAAATATTCTTAGCACCACGGCGTGCTTGGCTTAAAGCTAATTTGTCGGTGACGATGAGCGAGGCTGAACGCCTCCAAGCTAATGAAATACCTTTTATAGTTGATTTAGCACGATCTTTGTTTCCCGTTTTTTTAATTGTACTGGTATTGCGCTCTTTTATGGTTGAACCGTTTCGTATCCCGTCGGGTTCAATGATGCCCACTTTATTGATTGGAGATTTTATCTTAGTCAATAAATTCAATTACGGTATTCGCTTGCCAGTACTCAATACCAAAGTGTTCGAGATAGGCAAACCGCAACGTGGAGATGTTGTCGTGTTTCGTTATCCTGAGGATCCCTCTATTCCCTTTATTAAAAGAGTGGTAGGATTGCCCGGTGATCTGCTCGAATATCATGCTGATAATAAAATGCTGTACATCAACAATGAGCCGGTTACTCAAACCGTGCAGGGTAGGTATATAGGTATTGGCCAGGGCAGTAATATGACTGGAAGAGAAGAACGTATCGAAGACTTACCGGGTGCAAAACATGCTATTTTAGTCACTCTAAAAAGAAATACGAATGAACCCGAGATCAAAAAATGGACTATTCCTGACAATGAATATGTCGTACTGGGTGATAACCGTGACAACAGTAAAGACAGTCGTTACTGGGGCACAGTGCCGGAAGAAAATTTAATAGGCCAAGCTTTTTTTATTTGGCTAAATTGGGATTTTCACAATGGCGGCATCAATTGGCAACGATTAGGTACAACGATTGAGTGAGAATGAATATAGTACAACGTAATTAGGAACCTTCGGTATGCTATGCTAAATAAACGAATAAGCCTTGCTGCTATGGGTAACATTCCAAGAATCCACTAACGTTCAAGGGGCATGAATCGCAAATCAAGCTTTGTACTCTAAAATATTCAATGCCCCAATTTGGCACCCTTTAATTATTTCTATCTCGAAAATGGGTGCTGGGGGTATATTTATTTTTTGGAGTGGCCTATACGCAACGTACTCGAAAATGAAATAATGGCCATTTGAAAGGATAAATGCCTCAAACTGTTATTTAACTAACCAGCGAAGGTTCGTTTATTTCTACCGTCACTGTACTCAACAGAAATAAACGTCTCCCTGAATAACATAACCTAATTGAAAATATAAAGTTTCAATGGATTAATTATTTTATTCAGGGACAAATCTAATATTCGCTGTTCAAGTTTTTGCGCGTAACAACTTGAACAGCGAATTTATTTTTTTCACTTAACGAAGAGGACTTATTGAAAAACGCAATGAACATCAACAAAGCTCAACAACGTGGTATGGCCACGACAACGCTCATGTTTCTCATCGTCATACTCGTTTTTATCTTATGGATTTTCTTTAAACTGTTTCCGCTTTACATGGAAAACTGGAAAGTCGTCAGCGCCTTAGAGAATTTCCAAGAAGAGCAGAAGATCACCCAGAAAATGGATGGTGACATTAGGCGCTTGTTTTTGGACTATTTAAGTGATAAGGATGTTGAATTGTTTGATAAGGAAAATATCAAACAACATCTGACTATTTACAGAATGACCGAAGAAAAAAAGGTCGAAATCACGGTGGAATATGAGAAAATCGAACCGTTAATGGGCAATATTTCTTTTCTCCTCAAATTTGAAAACCGTATAGAAGCACCTTGAATCAAGAATATAACCCTTTATGTCAAGCACTCGGCTACCACTTTAAGCAACCAGACCATTTAATCACCGCACTCACCCACCGCAGTGCAGGGATGCCTAATAATGAACGCTTAGAATTTTTAGGCGATGCATTGCTAAGTTGCATAACAGCAGAAGTGCTCTTTGAGCGTTTTCCAAACGCTCGTGAAGGTGATTTGACACGCTTACGTGCCAATTTAGTCAAACGGGATACCCTGGTTAAAATCGCGCAACGCCTTGAATTAGGAAAATATTTGAGATTAGGTGGAGGCGAATTAAAAACCGGGGGGGAGCAACGCGCCTCAATTTTATCGGATGCTGTCGAGGCCATTATTGGTGCGATTTATCTGGATGGCAGCATGAAGGCCTGTTACTCTGTGATTTTGCAACTTTGGCAAGAACCTATCAATGCCTTGTCAAAACGCAAAATTAAAGATCCCAAAACCCGTTTACAAGAATATTCACAAGCCAAACAAGAGCCGCTGCCAACTTACCGAGTCTTAGATATTGGTGGTACGCCTCATGCTCAGCAATTTGAAGTAGAATGTATGGTTCCAGGTTTGGAACAACCCGCTTATGGGCGCGGCGAAAGCCGCCGTCGTGCTGAACAATCTGCTGCGGCATCAGCCTTGAGTATTTTAAATGTCGAATGAAAGACACTGTGGCTATGTAGCTCTCATAGGCCGTCCTAATGTTGGCAAATCGACTTTGCTTAATCATCTATTAGGGCAAAAAATCAGCATAACCTCACGTAAACCGCAAACCACTCGTCATCGTCTTTTAGGCATCAAAACAGTCGATGACACCCAGATTATTTACGTGGACACCCCAGGGCTACATCAGCGAAAAGGTAATGCGATGAATCGCTACCTCAATCGTGCAGCAACAAGTAGCCTCGTTGGGGTTGATGTCATTGTGTGGCTAGTAGAAGCATTACGCTGGACAGAGGAAGATAGTTATGCCCTCAAAACCCTTGCAGAAACTGAGGCCCCTATTATTTTAGGTGTTAACAAGATCGATAAAATCGCCAACAAAAAAAGTCTATTGCCTTATTTACAAGAAATGGCAAACAAGTGGGACTTTATAGAGATTTTTCCCATTTCCGCTCGGAAAGGCGACAATCTAGTTGAACTTGAAACTAAAATCACGAGCTTACTACCTGTTAGTCCCCCCTTTTTTCCAGAAGACCAACTAACAGATCGCTCAGAACGTTTTTTGTGCTCTGAGATAGTACGCGAGAAATTAGTTCGTCGCTTAGGCGCAGAATTACCTTACCGCCTGACCGTACAAACTGAACACTTTTCACCCGACCAAGACTTAACTCGTATCAGCGCCATCATTTGGGTAGAACATCATGGCCAAAAGGTCATCGTCATTGGCAAAAAAGGCCAAGGCCTGAAAGCCGTTGGAGAAGAAGCCCGTCATGACATAGAAATGATGCTAGGACGAAAAGTTTATTTGCAACTCTGGGTCAAAATCAAGCAAGGCTGGTGTGATGATGAACGGGCCTTGCAACAATTAGGATATT
>JAYQWI020000599.1:0-15594 GCA_035871815.2 Candidatus Parabeggiatoa communis | reverse complement strand
TGATCTGACTCTGCGTGTTGGTTACAGTCATGCCAATAACCCGTTTCCCAATACACAAGCCCTGTTTAACGTTTTAGCGCCGGCCGTTATTAGAACGCATTATAGTTTTGGTTTAAGTACGCCGCTTTCAAAAAAAGTGGATTTTAACGTGACTTTTACTTACGCGCCTAATGAAAAGGTAGAGGGTATGAATGCCAATACGGGCCCTCAGACGGGCTTTTTAGAAATGTCACAGTATGAGCTGGCTGTGAGTTGGGGGATTTGGTTTTAAGATATAACGACAAGGATTGTTTATAATAAAGGATTAGATTGTAGCCAAGCTATAGCGTTTATTCAAACGGGAAACGCTATATATTATCCTTTATTATAAACAATCCTTGTAGTTATATATAAACAATCCTTGTAGTTATAGACTTGTCGCTATATATCTCTTTTCGCTTCCTCAACCATGTACATCCTTTTACAATCTGGACAGTACAAATAATATTCGTAGTAGTAAGTTTGGTTTTCCCTTCGTTTTGCGCGAGGTATTTTCTTGATAACCGGTGTTGAACAGTTTCTACAGGGATCGCCTTCGGATCTGACTCTCACCTTTTTGCAGTGTTCTCCTTCAGATGTGTTCTTCACCTTTTTGCAGGATTTTCCTTCGGATGTGCTCTGTTTTTTCCCTGATTTCACATTTGGAACATAACCTTCGTCTTTGGGTAATTCATCTTGTTTCGCTGCACTGGTAGCGAGTTTATCACAACATTCATTCTCGGTGTGCCCGGCATGGCCTTTAATCCAGGTGAATTCAACTTGATGTTTATCACATAAATCAAGCAGTCTTGCCCATAAATCGGGATTGAGTGCTTTTTTTTCCTTGTTTCGCCACCAGTTATTATTACGCCATCTTTTGGCCCATCCTTTTGTTATGGCATCGACTAGGTATCGTGAATCAGAATATAACTTAACCTGACAGGGCCTTTGAAGGGATTCTAGTCCAACGATAGCGGCCATCATTTCCATGCGGTTGTTTGTGGTGAAATAGAAACCGCCAGAGAGTTCTTTTCTATGCTTGCCGTAGCTTAAAACAACACCGTATCCACCTGGGCCGCCTGGGTTTTCAAGACAAGCGCCATCGGTGTAAATGATTACTTCTTGTTCCATTATTCTCTTCTCTAATTGTGGGTTTTCAAGACAAGCGCCATCGGTGTAAATGATTACTTCTTGTTCCATTATTCTCTTCTCTAATTGATTATACTGATAGTACAACGGATTAACGGACGAGTGCGGATTTTTTCGGATAAAAACTTGAACAACGAATTCATATTCAATCCCTTCAGGGTTGTTGGGCTGTTGCTACTTCCCCAGAAATGTTCGATTTATCAATCTGTTTAGTTCGTTAATCCGTTGTACTCCATATCATGAATCAGATTCTAAAAAATGTCAAAAAAACAACTTTCTAAAAAAAGCCCCAAGAAAAAGCCAAAAAAATCGCTTAAGCCACAGTATAAAAATTTAACGGTTTCTCAAGCATTGCAACAGGCGATGCGCTATCACACGGCCGGAAAATTGCCGGAGGCCGAAACGATTTATCGTCAAATCTTGCAACATGAGCCTAATCATAGCGATGCGCTACATTTACTGGGCATGATCGCGGCCCAATCTAATGATTATGATACCGCCATCGAACTGATTCAAAAAGCTATCCGTGTCGATAACACGGTTCCCAATTTTTATAATAGCTTGGGTAATGTCTTCAGTCATCAACATCTATTCGATAAAGCGGCTACTTGTTATCAACAGGCCCTTTCTTTAAATTCTAATTTTGCACAAGCGCATTGTCATCTGGGCAGTGCTTTGAAAAATCAAGGCTTGATTGATGACGCGATAGCCCATTATCGTTGTGCGATTGGCATACAACCGAATTATCTGTTGGCCCATCAGGATCTCATACTCACTTTGAATTATGCCATAGATTCTGATCGTGCCGCCATTTTTGCTGAACACCAGCGTTTTAATGAACAACAGGCCGCGCCGTTATCGGCCTTGATCAAGTCTCATAATGCTGATAATGACGGCAATCCTTTACGATTGAAAATCGGTTACGTTTCGGCCGATTTTCGCAAACACGCTGTCGCCGATTTTATTGAATCGGTGCTGGCACATCACGATGCAGAAAAATTTGAAATATTTTGTTATTACAATCACTTACAAAACGATGAGGCGACTCAACGCTTCCAACAATACGCGCATCATTGGCGAGACTGCGTTAAACTGTCTGATGAGGCACTGGTTGATCAAATCAGACAGGATCACATTGATATTTTGATTGATTTGGGCGGGCATACGGCCGATAATCGTATTTTGGTTTTTGCTAGAAAACCGGCTCCGATTCAAGTCACTTATCTGGGTTATCCCAATACAACGGGTTTAACGGCTATTGATTATCGGATAACGGATAATTATCTCGATCCTGATGGCATGAGCGAACCATTGAGTTCAGAAATCCCGCTGAGAATGCCGGCCAGTTTCTTTTGTTACCATTCCCCTGAAAAGACACCACCGGTTAACCCATTACCTGCAATTCAACAGGGTTATATCACCTTTAGCGCGTTTCATAACCATTCTAAGTTAAATCAAGACACTTTTGCCCTCTGGGCGAAAATACTTCATGCTATTTCTGATGCCAAATTGGTGATACAAAACAAAAGTCTGAAAAGCGTGGCCATTCAAGACGCTTTGCGAGATCGCTTTGCCGAATTAGGTATTGCCCCTGAACGACTGATACTGAGAGATTCTGTGCCTTACAGCGATTATCTTAAAGCCTATCATCAGATCGATATGGCACTGGACAGTTATCCGTTTAATGGCGGCGCGACAACTTGTGATGCTTTATGGATGGGCATTCCAGTTGTGACATTAGTCGGAGATCGATCCGTTTCACGCATGGGATTGAGTATTTTATCTACCGTAGGATTGACTGAACTGATTACTTATACACAACAAGAGTATATAGAAAGAACTATTAAACTGGCAGGTGATCTTGATCATTTACAAGCATTACGAACGGGAATGCGTGATCGGATGCAAGCTTCTCCACTTTTAGACGGTATCCGTTTTACTCGTCATTTGGAAGCGGCTTATCGGCAAATGTGGGAAAGGCTTTAGATAATTACGGCAAAAGGGCGAACCGACGTGTTCGCCCTAAAATTCAGAGCATCCTATCTTTCATTTCCCACCCATCAAGCCACTACGATGAGCAAGCAACTCCCGCCTGTTTGTAGTAAAATAAATTTTGCTAACATTATTAATGATAATTGATAATTGATAATTAATAATTGTTCTCATAATTGATTTCAAGGTAAACAGAATGCTATTACTTAAACCCATCAGGATGAAAAGTCAATTAATATTAGGCTTCTCTGTCATGGTTGCCATAATCGCAATCGTCGTATTTATTAATCTCGTGCAAGTACGCACTGCCCTAGAATTGTCGCACCACATCACTGATATACACACCCCGACGGCCAAAAACAGCATGATGATGTTGAATGGGGTGAATCAGACATTAGCCGCCCTGCAAAGTTGGATGCTGCTAGGAGAGGCTAAATTTAAACAAGAAAGACAGGAAATCTGGGCAACACAAGTTCAGGCCCCGCTACAGGAACTGAAAAAACTCTCGTTCAACTGGATTCACCCAGAGCACATCGAGCAGCTAAGAGAAATTAAGAATTTATTGTCTCAATTAAAACAATTTCAACAGAACATTGAAGAGATTGCTCAAACGCCAGACAATATGCCTGCCCTCAAGCTGTTCTTTGAACAAGCCGTCTCGTTATCCAACATCATGTCGAATAATATTACACAAATGATTGACCTTGAACTTAAACAAGGGGCCAATCCTGAGCGTAAAGCGTTATTAGGTATGATGGCCGATGTGAGAGGCACGCTTGGTTTATCACTTGCCAATATCCGCGCTTTTTTACTGTCTGGAAAATCAGAATTTAGAAGCGATTTTGAAGTACTCTGGTTTAAAAATGAAACACGTTTTAATGACTTGAAGAGTCAAAAAAACCTGCTCACACCGGAACAGTTGAAGGCCTTTGAATTATTCTCTCAAAGCCGTAGCCGTTTTATGCCTCTCAGTACTAAAATGTTGGAAATGCGTGATCAGCCTAACTGGAATCGTGGCAACTATTGGTTAGCAAGTCAGACAGCGCCAGTCACTGCTCAGTTAGTTCAAAAACTTGATGAATTGAGTACTCACCAGCAACACTTATCACAGCAGCATGGTGAAAAAATCAATCACCTTATTCACAAATTGGTCAAAATAGAATGGTATTTATTAGGCGTGGCTATTTTGCTGGCAGGCTTTTTTGCCTGGTTTATTAGTCGCCACATTTTCAAGCAAGTCGGCGGGGAACCTTTTGAAATTGCACAAATCACGAAATGTATGGCGGCAGGTAATCTTGAACGACCGTTTGAATCAAAGTCTACTCAGGCTAGCGGTATTTATGCTTCTCTACAAGACATGATTTTGGCCCTGAAAGAAATTGTGAAACAGGCTCATCGACTGGCTCAAGGTGATTATTCTGTGCAAATTGTCCCCCGCTCCGAGAAGGATTTATTGGGTAAAGCTCTGTTTGAAATGACGCAACGGTTGGGAGATATTACCAACATTTCAGAAGCGATTGTCGCTGGCGATTATAGTCGTAAAATTGATTGCAAGGGCAAAAGTGATCTGTTGGGACAGGCCATTAATCAGATGACTTGTCAATTGCAACAGGTGACAGGTGAAAGCCAAAAATCGGATTGGCTTAAAACCGGACAGACTGAATTGAATGAAAAAATGCGCGGTGAACAGACACTCGCCTCTTTAACGCAAAATATTCTGACTTACATTGCAGATTATCTTCATGCACAAGTCGGTGTCTTTTTTTTAGCTGAGGGGACAAATTTCAAATTAGTCAGTAGCTACGCTTATCAACAGCGCAAGCATAATTATAATGAATTTCAGTTGGGAGAAGGGCTTATTGGACAAGCGGCCTTAGAGAAAAAAACGCTTCTCTTTACCGAAGTGCCTAAAGAACATCTCAATTTATCTATCCATTCAGGATTGGGTGAATCGTTACCACATGATATTTTGGTTTTGCCTCTGCTTTATGAAGAGCAAGTCTTGGGGGTTTTGGAATTAGCCACCTCTCGTCATTTCACTGCTACCGAAATCGAATGGTTGGATTTAGTGGCTGATAATATTGCTATCACACTGAATTCGGCACAATCTCGTTTGCGTATGCAAGCCTTGCTGGAAGAATCTCAGAAACTGACCTTGACTCTGCAAAACAGACAAGAAGAAATCCTAGAGAGAGAAGAGCATATTCGCGCCATTGTCGATACCGTTGTCGATGCCATTATTACCATTGACGAACACGGTATTATTGATTCCTTTAATTCTGCCGCAGAGCAAATATTTGGCTATTCATGGTCTGAAGTTGTCGATCAGAATATCAAAATGCTGATGCCAGACCCCTATCACAGTGAACATGATCGCTATCTCCAGAACTATTTACATACCGGTTGTGCAAAACTGATAGGCAAGTTGCGCGAGGCAGCAGGTCAGCATAAAGACGGTTCTATTTTTCCAATAGATTTAGCGGTTGCTGAAATGCTTATTGGCGAAAAACGTATGTTTGTGGGCATTATTCGAGACATTACCGAGCGGAAAAATGCCGATGAAGTGCTACGAATACAACAGGAAGAACTTCAATCGGCTAATGAAGAACTGCGTGCCCAACAAGAAGCACTGCAATCTGCTAATGAAGAATTGCAAACGCAACAGGAAGAACTGTCAGCCAATAATGAAGAACTACAAGGACAACGGGAAGAACTCAAATTAGCCAATTCTGATTTAGAAGACAAGACTCAAGCCTTGGAAGAAAATAAGTTGGTATTAGAAGAAAAAGCGCGTGCTTTAGAACAGAGTACGCGATATAAATCTGAATTTTTGGCGAATATGTCGCATGAATTGCGTACCCCTTTGAATAGTTTATTGATTTTGGCACAACTGCTGGGTGACAACAAAACCGGTAATTTAACTCAAAAACAAGTCGAATATGCACAAACCGTTCACAGTGCAGGTTCAGATTTGTTGGCCTTGATTAATGATATTCTTGACTTGTCGAAGGTAGAAGCAGGGAAAATGGAAGTGGTGCCGGAGAATATTTCGCTGCTTGAGTGTATGGAAATGATTGAACATAAATTCCGCCATATTGCTGAACAAAAAGGACTGGCTTTCACTATCACGGTTGCTGAAAATATGCCGCCCATATTGTATACGGATTTACAACGGCTCAAACAAATTCTTAACAACCTGCTTTCCAATGCATTTAAATTCACCAGTCAAGGTGAAATTAAGCTGACAGTAGAATCCCCAGTCTCTCCTCCCAAGGATTTACTTGATTCGGCTAAGATTATTGCGATAAACATTAACGATACGGGTATCGGTATTCCTGAAGAAAAACAATCCTTAATATTTGACGCTTTTAAGCAAGTCGATGGCACCACCAGTAGACATTACGGCGGCACCGGGCTGGGCTTGTCTATTTCGCGCCAGTTAGCGCAACTGCTTGGTGGCGATCTTCAGTTGGTGAGCGAAGTGGATCAAGGGAGTACGTTTACGCTGTATTTGCCAGAAACTTTTGAAAGCAAAAATCAGGAGTCAGAAATAGGCAGTCAGGAGTCAGGAATAAGAACTCAAACCTTCAAGCCTCATGAGTCAGGCATCATGCCTCATGCCTCAGCCATCAGGCCTCAGACTTCAAGCGTGCCTTCAACGGAAAAAGCGCAAACAGCACCCCTCATGTCTAGTGAAACCGTGACACCCATTGCACTTAACGAAGAAGTGATATCGGATGATGAGCCGATTGCAGATGATAGAGATGATCTGAAACCTAACGATAAAACGCTTTTAATCGTTGAGGATGATGGTAAGTTCTCTCATATTCTGATGGAACTGGCTAGGGATAATGGCTTTAAATGTCTTATTGCGACTGATGGCAAAACCGGTTTGCAACTGGCTGAACAATACCAACCTCATGCTGTTGTGCTTGATGTGGGTTTACCTAAAATGGATGGTTGGACAGTCATGGATAAATTGAAAGACAATCCCAATACGCGGCATATTCCGGTACATTTTATGTCTGCTTCTGAGCAAGAGATGGATGCGAAAAAAATGGGCGCTATCGGCTATTTACTCAAACCCATTAACATGAAACAGCTTGGGGATGCTTTCAAAAAAATAGAACGGTTTATTAGCGATAGCGTGAAAAACCTGTTAGTCGTCGTGGATGATAAACCACGCAAACAAGACATACTTGATTTAGTTGGGGGTAGCAATATTCAGTCAAAGATCGCTGCCACTCAAGCTGAAGCATTACAACAACTGAATACCGCGCAATTTGATTGTATTATTCTGGATTTAGAGGTTGAACAAGGAGCGGGTATTCACCTGCTTGAGCAATTGCGTTATGAAGATAAACTGTGTCAGATTCCCGTGATTATTTATGCAGATCGCGATTTGGAACAAGAAGAAGAAATATTATTACAACAATGCGCCAATAATCTCACCATCAAAGCGGTGCATTCACCAGAACGTTTGTTAGACGAAGCGACGTTATTTCTCCATCAAGTGGAAAATCAGTTACCCAAGGATAAGCGTAACATGCTACGGATGGTGCATGATAAAGAAACTATCTTGAAAAATAAGAAGATATTAATTGTGGATGATGATGCCCGCAATGTTTTTGCTTTGGTGACAGTGCTGGAAGACAAAGATATGGAAGTGGTTGTGGGTAAAAACGGCCAAGAAGGCTTACAATTACTGGACAAACACCCTGATGTTTCTCTCGTGTTAATGGATATTATGATGCCAGAAATGGACGGCTATGAAGCGATATATCACATTCGGGCCCAACCCCGTTACCGTAAACTGCCTATAATTGCGCTAACCGCGAAAGCGATGAAAGGAGATAAAGCGAAATGTATTGAAGTTGGTGCAAATGACTATCTTGCTAAACCGGTGGATACGGATAAACTGATTTCACTGATGCGAGTTTGGTTATATCGTTAGAAACGCGAGGCATCGCGTCTCTGATACCTTGGTTGGAGTGCAAACTTTAGTTTGCCAAAGTAAAGTTAAAACTCCAATTCAAACTCAGTAGAGACGCGATGCCTCGCGTCTTTGATACCTCGCGTCTCTACTATGAGAAACATAGCATTTAGAACAACATGAAACAGAGACGCGAAGCATCGCGTCTCTACTATAATATGAAACCTCTAAAAACCCTACTCATGATCCAACTGCCTACGATGCTGATTTTTCCAGCGATGCTGTGGGCGATAACACCCTGTGATGATGCCAATAATTATATTACAGAAGTTGAGTATTTGGACAGCCTCATCCACCGAACGCTGCAAAAAGACTTACTTCAACAAGCCCTCATCTTGTGCCCGAATCATCCCGAAGCGCATACTCATCTCGCTGTGATTTTAGCACTGGAAAACAAAAACAGCGAGGCGCTTTATCATTTCCAACAGGCCCTGAAAACACGGCCTGATTCTCCACAAGCCTGGTTTGGCATTGGGGAGCTTTATTATCAACAAAATCAATGGCCTTTAAGTTTGGCAGCTTATCTACAAGTTTGCACGACGCATGAAAAGGCGCGTCAACGTGTGGCTGAGTTATTGCGTGATAATCGCTATCGTATCGCGGATGGTAACAGGGCATTAAACTATGACAGCTTGATATTACTCTATGACAAAAAACGACTTCAACGTTTTCATCAAAAAGTGGCGCGATGTCGAAAGCAGGATCAAAGTATCGCGCCTGATGTCAATACCGTTAGAGCCATTTTACAACCCATTGTTGTCTTCCAAATCATTGAGTTTGAAGGAGATGAACAGGATTTCACTCTGGTTTTGAATGAGCAACTTGATGACATGGCTTTGATATTCACTGAAATGAAAGTAAAGCATGTTATTATTCGAGGGTATGCCGATAATCCCGCTTTTAGCGGTAAAGCGAAAGCGGATCGTTCCCGCCTGAATTGGCAATTATCACAATATCGCGCTAAAGCGATTAAAACCGCGTTGAGTCAACGCGGTATTGCAGAAAAACGAATAAAAACGTATGCTTATGGCAATACACGGCCTGTTGTGAAAGGCCATGATGAGGTAGCGTGGATTTCAAATCAGCGTGTGGAAATTGAAGTGCGTTAATAACGACAAAGATTGTATATTTGAAGCGGATTTAAATATTGTTCCACTCTTCGTGTTTATCTGTTTTGAATTGCAAAGCCTTCTCATAACTAGAAATCGCCTCTTGACAATGGCCTAAATTTTTAAGCGTAGTAGCACGCCAGTACCAAGCGTCGTAATAATCAGGCTTAAATTGCAATACCTTGTCAAAAATCTCAAGGGCTTCTTTATAACTTTCTAAATTAATTAGAGACGCGAAGCATCGCGTCTCTACAATTCGCTATTTCGTAGAGACGCGATGCCTCGCGTCTCTGCAATTCGCTCTTTCGTAGAGACGCGATGCCTCGCGTCTCTGCACTTCGCTATTTCGTAGAGACGCGATGCAGAGCAAATCTTTTCGGTAAAATACCTGTTTATTTGTGGTTCAGTACTTAAGTGATAAACATAAGGAAACCACTTTGAACGCACTGAAATAAATTGATTCTGGGGGGGGGGTGAAGTCTTTGACAATTTAAATTCATTTATTCTGAATGACATCCGCTTTACGTCGGACTATTTTGTTGCATTTTACACCTGGGCGGATTAAGGTTGCCACAACATCCAAGGCCCCGTTTGTAACGGTTTGATGACCTACCACATTGTTCTCTTCTTCAATTATTTTGTCTCCCACATTGGGAATCAGCAGCGCTATTTTGCCACTCGTTAATTCTTCTATGGCGTTTGACAGATGCTGATACTGGGTGACGGGCTGATTCAGTTTTAAGCAATTCGCTACCATATTCGTCATAAAGATACAAGGTTCGACGCTGGTATCTAAACGATTTAAGGCCGCTTCATCTACGGCTTTCATGCTCAATAAGAGTGCCTTGATTTGTTTCACGTTGTAAGCGGTAGATGAAGAGGGCACTGGGGGAGATTGCGCCCTCTTATTAACCGTTGTATCAGGTTGTGGCGTTTTCTTCTTTTTCTCTTTCAGGAAATGATTCCAATAGCTTTGTGCATAGTGCATAAGCTGTTTTTCTAATTCCTTTTTAAAAGTGTCATTCAGATAGTGTTCGACTTGGTTTTTAACCAAGTCACTGAATTCCTGACTTTGATATAACATTGACATCTGTTGAGACAAGATTTCAGGAAGGTGTCTGTCTAATGCCTGTTGTATATCCTCAACATGTATCATGGCGTGTTCAAAGACACTAGTCTCTTTTGTATTATCAGGCTCGCTTACCCAATTCGGTGTGATGGGTTCGTTGGTATCGGCTATCAACAACTGTTCAGGCGTTAACTGAGTTTCCAGTTGATGAGATTGAGAAAAAAATTCATCTTTGACAATGTTAATCACTTTTTCTCTGGACATCTCACTTCGTTTCACGAGTCTCTCTTGCATTGCCCGAAATTGTTCAAATTCATCCCTTAAAGAATCAAAATTCTCTTTCGAGACGTAAGCAGGAGAAACAGGGGCTGTCGTTTTGGCTGCCCGTTTTTCGCCAGAACGAGGTATATAATGTTGGGAAGAGACGGGTTTATCGCTTAAATAGGGCGCGGAATGCTCATCATGTTGACGAAAATGCCGCCACCGCCGAAGACGTTGCAGTTTTTCAGGCAGCAGAAATCCAAATTGCCTCGCCACAAAAAAGAGGATAATCACAATACCCAAGAAAAGCATTATCCAATACCCTGTCCAAATCTCTTTCTCTTGCTTAGGTGACGCATAGATATCGAGCCACTGGTTAAACCAAGTCTTAAAATATCCGTAAAATACCTTATGTTTCTCGTCGGGTGTTTCTCTGTCTTGTGCTAATGTAAAACTATCTTGGTTGTCTACCCAGTCTTTAAGTTGTTTAAAATCAATGCTTTGCATTTCACTTGGGTTGATAAAACGTGACAGTGCCTCTTTATACTCATCATCAAGAAGACTACCCGCATTGAAATAATGCAGTCGGTAGAGACGATAAGTTTTATCCTCCAGTTGCCAAGATTCTTGTATTGCGTTTTTCAGCAAAAGAAAACGCATGATATTGGGATCTGGGAAGCCTAGTCGTTGTTCATTTTTCATATAATCTATGATGGGTTGTAAGTGGTCTTTTCTGGCATTCGTCCAGTTATTGGCCTCTTCTGAGGTTGGCAAGTTGGCCTGTTTTTCATCTAAGGGATGTTGGCTACTCACTTTGACACCCCCTTGTGGATCCGTGACAAACTGAAATTCTCGGTGTAAGGCATACCATTGTGGTGGCCCATTGTCAAATGGCGGCGTGGAGTCTATGACAATTTGAAAACGATAAACGCCTGGACGTAATTTTGGAAAATCGTAGAAGGTTTTCCAAAAGTCCTCTCCATCCAGTTTGTGCATAACGAAAACATAGTAGGTTGTATCAACCTGTGCGTAACTGGGCGTTAAACTGAGGCCTAGCCATAATAAGACTGCGGCCAAAAAAGGTGTCACGAGTTGTAAAACATGATGTTTGATCACAATGGGTTTCATAAGCTATTTTCCTTTAAAATTCTTAACATGAGCTATGATATAATAAAAAATTAATAATTAATAATTAATATTAAATTTTGGGTGTTCAAAAGATAAGTCGATAAATTTTGAGAATAGATTGAGGGCGATAACAAAGCTTCGCCTTTTATAAACGGTTGATTTTTCTTATCGAAAAAATGGCCTCTCTTTTTTTATTTTATCAATTTCAAGTTGCAAATAACATTTTAAATTATCGAAACGATTAAATCATGTCTACTACTACGATTTCAAAAGAGATTAAAATATTAGAAAAAACAATGTGCTATGAAGGTTTTTTTAAATTAGTACGCTATCGACTCAAACACACACTTTTTGATGGGGGGTGGAGTAGTGAATTAGTGCGCGAAGTGCTGGAACGGGGCCATGCAGCCGCTATTTTGCCTTATGATCCCATTCTTGATCAAGTGGTGATGATTGAACAATTTCGCCCTGGGGCCCTTGGAGATGCTAATGGCGCTTGGCTTTGGGAAATCGTCGCGGGTATTTTGGAGCCCGGTGAAAGCGCAAGCGATGTGGTATATCGAGAGGCGGTAGAAGAAATGGGTTGCCCGGTTTCTGATATTATGCCTATTTGTGATTTTTTTGTGAGTCCCGGCAGTACTACTGAAACGACGGCCCTTTTTTGTGGACGGGTAGACGCCACGAAGGCTGCTGGGATTCATGGTGTGGCCTCTGAACATGAGGATATTCAAGTTCATCTGATTTCTTTTTCGGAGGCCTTGGATAGGTTACAGAGTGGCAAAATTCGTTTTGCGCCTGCGATTATCGCGCTGCAATGGTTGGCTTTACATCAAAAGGAGGTTAAAGCACGTTGGGGGGTTGAATCATAATCCAGGCCTTTTGAAAATATTTGACCTTTTGTCGTCATTATCTGAAAATTTATAGGTAAACAATCTGATGTTAAGTTATTTGACTTTACTTATTGTACTAACGGCTTTTTTTGGATTTGTTGAAAAGCAGGAGCAATCAGGCACTTTTTGGACGGTTTTCCTGTTAATGATATTTTATGTACTGATCAGAAGCTTTGAGCAGTCTATCATGGCGGCAACTTTGATTGCGGGTGCTTTAAGCGTGGCTGCCGTTTATGGTTTTATTCTGATTGGCCATCATTTTTTTCCAAGCAATCTCTTTTTTAGGTTGATACATGATTTTGATCGCTATTTTATGAATTGGATTCACAAGATAATCATGGGTTTTCTGCATGTTATCGCCTTTTTTGTGAAACCGGCTGTCAAAATACAAAAGAATTTCAACAATAAACGTTATCAGGTTTTGGCTAATGCGCTTCAAAAAGAACGGTGGCAGCGGGTAACGGAAATTATCAATCAGGCTAAAGCTGATCAACGGGCTTTGTTAATCGCCTCTCTTGAGGATGAAGAGTTTAAGCCGGCACATTATGAAAAATGGATCGAACAAGAACCGGAGAATGCGCTGGCTTATCTTTTATATGGTAATGCGATGATAATCGCGGCTTGGGAAGTGCGAGGCGATAGTACAGCGGATACGATACCCATTTCTCGGTTTGAAGAATTTTGGAAACGACTCGCGTTGGCACAAAATGCTTTTTATCAAGCGATTTCTCTTGATAACACTGATGCTGAAGCTTTCAGCAGTTTAATAACAGTGGCTATGGGTTTATCGCAGGGACAAGATGCGTTCTGGGAATATTTTGTCCAAATGATTAAACGAGATCGAGATCATTATTTTGGACATCAGTCTATGTTAACGGCCTTGACACCAAAATGGGGAGGCAGTCAAGAAGAGATGTTCTATTTTGCTAGAACAGTCGTTAAACACTTGCCAGAAGGGCATCTGCTTTATGGCTTGATTCCGAAGGCGCATATTGAACAATGGCTTTATTATTCAATGTCTGATGATGATCAGGCCCATGAACGCTATTTTCATGTAGAGGAGAACATGAATGAGATCAATAGGGCATTTGAGGCGTATGCTAAAGGAATTGAACGTCCTGATGAAATGGGTTATTACGTTTTGAATATGTTTGCCTTTTGTTTTTATCAACAAGGTGATCTGAATAAAACGCGAGAACTTCTGAAAGTGATTGGTAAACAGGCAACGGATTATCCCTGGTCTTATTGTGGTGAACCTGTTTTATCACACGTTGATACGAGTTATGCTTATAGCAAAGTCTGTAAGGATGTGGGGGTTTTTGGAAAATAAGGGGAAAGCTGTTCAACGGTGGCGGGGTTCAATGTGAATAGTTAAGCCTGGGCGAACACGCAGGTTCGCCCCTACAGGATTGAGGTGGAAGCATCTGAAAACTATTCCGTTGGATCAACCACAACGGCTACTTTGCGACCGAAAGGAATCTCTTCGTATGAGGTTTGTGATTTAGCGCGGTATTCTTGAAAAAGGTTATCCAGTTTCTCCATATCTTCATACCATTTTTTTTCATTGTGTTGATATTCCCCAACCCTTTCAATAATAGGATGCCCTCCCATAAATATAATGTTGGTAATACCCGTTTCCTGAAGGCTATCATGAAACGATTTTTTCACCTCAAATCCCGGCATAAAAAAACCGCTTTGTGCTAAACACGCTTCCAATTTATCACGTTTTTCTTTAAGTAGATTCATCGTGAAAAAATACGCATAACGTCCGGGCCTTAGAGCGGCGCAATGTACTTTCGCTACTTTTTCCATGCTACTACGCGAAAATCCTTCAATAGCATAAACATTGAAAATCACATCAAAATAACTTTCTTGATAGGGCGTTCTAAAATCATGCACTGCATATTCAAATAAGCCGCGTTTTAGGGGGACCTCTTCTGCTGAAGTATTTTCTTTATGTAATGTTTCTATTTGCTTTTTCAGGTGTGCCACATTCAGATTTTGTTGGAATTGAATAGCGGTTTTTGAAATGTCAGTGGCATGTACACGAAAACCACATTCAGCAAACAGTTTGGGTAAGTAGGAAAAACCACAGCCGGGAAACCATAAGCTTTTTTCATTAGATTCCATGAAGGTGAGCATTTGTTCGTAAATTTCCCAAACCTCGGAAAAAGGGGCCAGTAAGTCGTCTTCATGTTTGTCCAAAAACGCACTGGAAGACAATGAGATATAGTGTTTTTCCCATTCTTCGTGATCATCCCACTCTTCCGGTAAACTTGGCTGCATTTCCCATAAAATGTCATGAGGTTTATCGGGCTCTTGGATTTTATGCATTTCCGTAAAGAGTTTTGTGGCGGTATCTTGAGATATATTCCCGTCTTTAGCGATATCTTTGATTTCTTTGAGCGTGACTCCGCCGCCTTGAGATTGACGGTGCCCTGATTTCAGGGCATCTGAGCGATGTTGACTTTCAAGCCCTTCTTCAAGTGAGCGAATCACAATGGGTTGTACATCGGGATATTGCTTCAGGTATGCTGCCACTCTGATTTGATGGTATTTCAACAGTTCAATCGGTGCCGTTTTCTTGGGCAAATATTGCGGTATGATTTCCAGAGGCAAAGCAATTTGTTGAGAAGCTACTGCATGAGTCGTTAATATAAAACAGCCATTAGAAAATTCGGTTTCAAACTCGGTGACTTTTTCACGGCGACTGCCCAATAACCAGCTAAAAACCGCTATCAAACCTTTAGGTTTGGCATCAAAAATATCGGCTGTAATCGTGCCATCGCTACTGACTAAGGCGCGAAAAAAAACCCTATAAATATAGGAACTTGCACTAGTCAGTGTGATATCTTCGATATCACCCAACCTGACAAACCCATTCTTTTCTAAAAGGGCCGCGCTTTTCTCATAATAATTCAGATCCAAATGCGAAAAATCCTTTGGATTGATGATTTGGTATTCATGCTTTTCTGAATAGATTTG
>JAYQWI020000598.1:0-4132 GCA_035871815.2 Candidatus Parabeggiatoa communis | reverse complement strand
TTGCAACATGAAGGCCTCTCCAAAGCACCAATAAGCAAAATCTTCTTTCTGATAAAGGCTTCGAGACGTTTGACAGTTTTTCATATCCACTTCAACTTGATTCAGTTTTAACTGTACTACGCCACAAAGGCCATAAGCAGACGCTTTCGGCTCTCGCTTGATATCGGCTGCTCCCAAAAGCGTTTGACATTCATTTAAAGCGTTTTGCCATTGATTCAGCATCATGAAGGCTTCTAAGAGTCGGATACGGCTCCAATGATGATCTGGCTTTTTGACTAAGGCTTCTTGACAGCGGGTTATCACCTCTTCATATCGATTTAACCGGTATAACGTGACACATAAGCCAGTGTAATTCCACCACTCATTCGGCTTAAGTTTGATCGCTTGTCGATATGGCACAATAGCTTTTTCGTATTGGGTTAAACTGTATAGGGCTGCTCCCCAATTGCCATACATCCAAGCAATACTGGAATCCAGTTTAATAGCCTTTTCATATTGCTCAATGGCGGCCTGATATTTTTCTCGCCACCCTGTCTGTTTGTCTTTTTTCAGTTGATCGCCCTCTTTTTGTAGCGCGTTTCCCCAAACGGCATACGTGAGTGCATAATTGGCGTTTTTTGCCTGCGCGATAGCCAATTTTTGATAAGCCGCTGCGTAATCCTTAAATTCTAAAGCCAATCGCTCTCCCCAAGAGGCATAAACCCAAGGGTTATCTGGATCCTTTTCTGAAGCTTCTTGATATTTCGCAATAATCGCTTCTTGATATTGCGCTAAAATAGCCTTTTTCTCAGCTTCGTTTTTAAATTGATCAGAATAGGCAAGCTGTTTTCGTTTTTCGATCAAAGCCAGCGCCCATTGGACATAAATGCCACCGGCCTGTCTGGTATCAATCTCTATTGCGGCTTGATACTCAGCAATCGCTTTATCAAACTCTCCCAAATCTTGCCATGTATCCCCTTTCATTCTAAAAATCACCCGAATGTTGGGTGCCAAGGCTTGGGCTTGGTTAAATTTATCCAGTGCTTGATTCAGCAGAACGTGATCTGATTTTTTAGCTTGGAGTTTTAACAGGCAACCTTCCAGTGTCAAAACAATCGCTTTCTCTTTTTCAGACAGTGTCGTTTTTTTAAAACGTTCCACTTGTCGTATTTCGTTAATCAGAGAGGTTAAGGCACTTCGTTTATTATTGATGTAATAGCTTAAACCAAAAGTTAAGGGTTCAAGTCTTTTAAGAAGCTGTTCAGCGGCCCGGTTGATAACCACATCAATATCAGCATCTGAGGGAATCGGGATAGCGGGTTTACCGGTAATGCGAAGCGTCATGTGGAACTGCTCACCCTTGAGCACAACATCTCCATTGAGACTACGCTGTTTAATACCCAACATTTTCCTCAATTGCTGAACGATGCTATTCAAAGACAGCCCAACTGTGGGTATCTCAATATGTTGTTGCTTTTGTAATTCGGTAAATTGCGCTGACGCGATACCTTGAACGGCTCCCCGCGCTGAACTTCTATTAATCGTTTCACGGATGTTGTCCATTTCATCTTGTAATCGACGCGCAACAACTGTTCCCGTGTAACCTTGTCTGCCCAGATTGAATGGCATATCAAATGGTTTAATCACCAAATCATATCTAAACAGTTCAATCATCGTGTGGATTATTAACATCACAAAGATAAAAGCAAAAAAGACTTTCAAGAAAATCGCAGAAAAGGCCTGTGCTTTTTCCCACCAAATAGCAGCCATAGAGGTTTCTGGTGTTGAATCGCTTGTTTCGGGTGTAAAATCGCTCCTGTTTACCCCATTAGCAGGTTGCGAAATCAGATTCTTTAATTTTTCAATATTTTTCATATCAGTTATCCAATAGAGGTGTTCAAATCGTGGAAAATAGTCAGTCCGGATTTATCGCTGATAACGAGTGAGGATAACAAAGTTTTGGGGCACTATAAAGTCCAATCAACGTTCTATCCCATTTTTAAACCGCCATTACCTCCCACTGTTCTTAAATCATTGCGAGGAATTTGCGATGACTTGAGCATAATTAATAATAAGCTTTTGAAATTCAAGAACAATCCCTTTTGCGTTGAATTTGAGATGAATTGAGGAAAGTCTGAAAAGAGCATTTTGTAAGTTAAATTATCCCGCAGGGCTACTCTATGCACACAAATCTTATGTAACAAACTGTCGGCTCACGCAGAGCCGCAGAGCCGCAGAGAATGAGAGAAATTAAACAAACCGGCTTGAATTGCCTTTTGGGATTTATTTTTTTGGAACTTCCCTAAGTACTGAACCATAAATTTTGAGGTATTTTAATTGAAGCAATGTTTATTTGTAATTAGAGACGCTTCGCGTCTCTTTGCGGTAAAATACCTGTTTATTTGTGGTTCAGTACTTACCATCAGTTACGATATGTCATCATCAAATCAATTTTTTTGAAGTTTTTGTTTCCCATTTAGAGCCCTCGAAGGGGATTGAAGGCTTAGTTGGACTTGATTTTTTCGTCGTTTTCGAGTCACGATTGATTATTCTAACGGGATTTTGTTGACAACGCCGATAGGGGATAGAACGCTGGATTAATAAATTCATTTGAATCCATTTATTCCCCCTAAAGTGCAAAAACCATCACAAGCTAAATGATTGATTAATAAGATCATTAATCAGCAATATAACAAATGTGTCATATCCCAAATGGAGTGATTTAACTTATGTGTACTGATGTATGCCTAAAAAACCATTTATCATGCACGCCGTCAAATCAAATTCACTTTTCATGTGTTCAAAAATTTGATTGATTTAAATTAATTAATAACTCATGTTACGTTATATTTTAACTGATAACTGCCCCAAAAAAAAATAACGCTAAAGACGCAAAAGACGCAAAAGACGCAAACGATATTTTCTCTTTTTTAGCGCCCTTTAGCGCCCTTCGCGCCTTTTGCGTTTACTTTCCCTTTCCTATAATTAAAATGGGATCGGTCTAGGCTGCCTCTTGTCCTTTTTCTTGTAGCCTGTCATAATACGCGCTCCCTTTTTGCAGTTATCAGTAGACACGCACGGCCGTGCGTCTTTTGCAGAAAAATGATGTAAAAAGATTGAGTGTTTCAAATAATGATGCAAATAGGCATAATAATGCCGTTCATTAGAAATCAGGAGACTTGTTGTTATGTCGTATGGTACATTTAAAACAGTATTAGAAGTGACGGAAAAATTTGGTATTGAGGAAGCAGAGGCTACTAATTTTATAAGCACTTTAAAATTTGAAGTACTTGAAATGGACATAACTCGTCTTAAAAAAAGGTTGTCCGAAAAAGCCAGTTTTGTCAGTGAAGAGGCGGTTTGCGAAAGAATTATTAGCCGTATTCTGGAACTATTAGACGATCATTATACGGATTTTATTGTGTGGTCGCACATAGCTTATAATGTGGATGAGAAAAATGATCTTGCAGGTATCCCCGATTTTTTAGTCGCCCCGAAAACAAAACAAGGGCGTATGGACGTACCTCCACTTTGTATCATAGAAGCTAAAAGACAGGATTGGGAGCAAGGTTGGGCACAGGCATTAGCTGAAATGTATGCCGCATCAACACAAGGAGCCAATAGTTGTTATGCTGTTGTTACTTCTGGTAAGGCTTGGGAGTTTGGTAAATTGAATAATGGCGTTTTCACTAAAGATCCTAATCAAATATCTGCCACAGATAATTTACAAAAAGTTTTTGACACCTTGAATTGGCTGTTTAATGAAGTGGATAAAATAATTAAGAGCAAGGAATAAGAATAATAATTGGGGTGAGATGCTGTTTGCAACCGATGCGTCGCCGTATGCCGATGTTGATTGATAAAGTGATTGAATTGTTGCGTGGCAAAGGGATTCGTTTTAATGCCATGATAACGGGCGATTGTTCAAAACAAGACAGTTGGAATAATTTGCCTTAATATTTTGCCACGGAATGACACGGAAAAGCACGGAATATTTCCGTGTTTTTCCGTTTTTTTCCGTGGCAAAAACACACAAACCTATGTTGGCCTTTCCAATAGGGAATATCAAGGCGTTGATAACTGATAACTGATAACTGATAACTGAAAAAAACGAGTCATCCAGATGAAACAACTAGCCCTGATTATCGATCTG
>JAYQWI020000597.1:0-8501 GCA_035871815.2 Candidatus Parabeggiatoa communis | reverse complement strand
GAAGCTCTCTATATTCTAATAGATTTGTCTGGGGGTTATTGACTATAACTAGGCCACCTTTGAGATGACCGGCCATCATTAAGGCTGAAAATCCACCCGCTGAGGAGCCATAAAATAAAACGTCCTGAATGGAAATACCTAACTTGCTGATCACCAAACTAATAAAATCACAGGCACTTGGCAACGCATAGCTATTTTCGTCACCTTGCCACCAGCCAATATTCAAATGATTACCGATTAGTGTCGGATCACTTAAAATCAGCACCGAACTTTTGATCTCTTCACTCCACGACCAACGTTGAAAGACGGGTAGTTCTACTTTCGTGCGATCTATAGCACCCGGTAACATGACCACCAGTTTGCTACTACCTTTCTTAAAATAAGAGAAAAAATGATTAGGATAGGGCCAATCATTTAATTCGTTTATGACGGGTTCATCATAAATGAGATCAAAATACGCACTAGAATGAATCGTATTTTTCTTAATATCGCTCAGTTTTGTCATAGTTAAACATAAGTTTATGGATTGAGGGCCGTTGCTCCTAATAATAGATAGACTAGACGCAAACCATTTTTTGAAAGGCCGATAATCTTACCACCTATCAGTTTTGTTTAACCAATTAAACCGAGTACAACGGATTAACGGACTAAACGGATTAACTCAATGCGACCAACAAACTAATCCGTTGATTCCGCTAATCCGTTGTACTCGGTTTTAGAAACTGATAGGTGGTAAGGGCCGATAACAGCATAAGCGCATAAGTTATTTGTTGCTGCTTCCCTGATAATGGTCAAATTTCGCTTTTAGCTTTCATTTCAAAATAAATCTGCGCGCCCTGCAACTCATTGACTATCACCTGATATTGATTTTGTCCAAATCCGGGTTCAGTCGTGAGGGACTGTTTCATCCCTTCAAACCAGTAATTGAGAAAGCCTTGGTCACTCATACAAGCATAGTACGCGCCGCGAGCAATGTCGTTTTCTTGTCGTAATTGATTGACTACGGGCCCCAGCTTGCGTCGGTGGTGATGGTAAACCACTAATTGTGGCAGATGGGCCCCGGTAAAACCATTCATACCGGCACGTCCAAGCAATTCAATATCTTCACAACGCAATTGGGTTCCGGCTCCCAGATGTGGATTAAAGCCACCCACCTTTTCTATCACGTCACGGTGGATCACCATATTACCCCCTTGAATGGTACCGGCTGCTAAAAAACAACCCGCTGGAATCAAAAAGAACTCGTTATGGTAATTGACACTCACCATCGCATCCGTTTCGTCCCACAGTAAAATGCGTCCACCACAGAATTGATAACGCTCTTTATCGAAGTTGTGCAACAACTGCACAATATAGTCTTCTGAGAAATAGCAATCATCGTCGGTAAAAACCAACAATTCACGAGTAGCGGCCTCAATACCCAAATTGCGTGCCAATCCAAGTCCCGCCTTGGGGGCCGTGATGCATTTGACCGGATAAATGGCTTTGGCCGACTGTTCGGCCATCATTTCTGCTGTATCATCGCTAGAGGCACTATCAACCAGAATAAGTTCTACATCATGGGCTTCAAATGAATCGTTGGGTATTTTAGCCAAGCACTCCGCAAGCTGACTCGCCCGGTTTCTTGAACAAATGATAACGCTAGGCCCTTTCATACTTTATCCCCTAAAAAAACCGGTTTTGATTTATTCTATTCTGCCGGAATCAGATGGCCGGTCGTAGAGAGCACATTCTCCCAATAACGCAAGGCACATCGTTTCACCCCCTGAATGGGTGGCCCAAGTTTGTGAGGATGCGTCACGGCATAGCGCAGATCGTCATTCTCTGGCGTGATTTGCCATTCACTCATGATTTCTGGCCAATCTACCAGCTCAATATCCCTCTTTTTAGCTGCCCAGCCAACCGTCCAGTCAATACTGGTCAAACCCAGTTCCATAGGCCGTCGGCGAAGTGCTTGATTGATAACCCAAGGCGGCGGTAGTTTGGCTAAGGCCGGATCAAGAAAGAATTGGGAGGAATATAATGTTTGCACGACATCAAGCGTAAAACCGATACAACCGCCTTGAATTGAAAAAAGTTCCCCCTGATGTTGCATCGTGCCAAAGATACAGGGCAGCTCAGGCAACGCTTTAAATGGGCGAACAATACGAGTATCTGGGTCAATTTTAAACAGATAGGTGGTTTCAAAGGCCAGAAAAAGGCGTAACATTTCATGGACGATTTCTCCGCCCTTGTCAATAGTAAATAGACGTTCTCCGTAGTAACACTCGCCGTTGTATTCTTGAGCCATTTCGGCAATGGCCTTATTTGGATCGCCGTCTGATCTAAGAATCAGACGGCTCTGCGGATAGACTTTTCTGAATTGAGTCAGACATTCTGGCAGCAAGTCGACATCATTGTACACATTCAAATAGAAAGTGAGATCCGTTTGGGCTGGTTTCATAGTTATATTGGAGTATTGGCAAAAGAAGGTTTAGAATCAGGCCATTCCCAAGTTTGAGAGTGTGTATGGCAGCCATCATGGTTGGTGGAATAACCGCCAAGATAGTACTTTAGAGAAACGACTTGATTGCAAACAATAGGCTCTTTTGAAGCGAGAAGCTGCATGAGTAATTTGTCATCTTCAGCTTTGTTATTAACCCATTCTTCATAAGAAAAATGCGTGGACATCTGATTATTCAAAAAGAGTTCTCTATCAATCAACCATTCGCTGGTATCAACACATCTATAGGGGATATTATTAATCCCATCTTTAACAACATTAGAACCTGCTGAAATAATCCCCTTGTTTGCCAATTCCTGATATCGACGTTGTCCTTCTTCATCATTTCGGCACCAGGGCCAACGTTGTTTCAGATAGGGAGTGCCATCAAAGTTCAATATTTGCATCCAAGAGTGAACAGCAGGGGAACCGGTTTTATGAGCGCATTCTACCAGTTGCCTAAGATGATGCGGTTCATATTCATTATCATCATCAAGAAAACTGATCCATTGGGTTTCCGCCATACGGCCCATCAGATTTCTCAGTTTGGCCAGATGTTCAGGGCCACTCAATTCGGTTGGTGAGCGTACTCTCAAAAACCAGATCAATTTTTCGCTTGGCTCATGATGCTGATCGAGCCTCGTATAGGTGTCCATACACCCATCAATGA
This sequence comes from Candidatus Parabeggiatoa communis, assembly GCA_035871815.2. Lineage (GTDB taxonomy): Bacteria > Pseudomonadota > Gammaproteobacteria > Beggiatoales > Beggiatoaceae > Parabeggiatoa > Parabeggiatoa communis. The sequence goes on along the minus strand of JAYQWI020000597.1, from coordinate 5,349 downwards.
GGATAAGATGTTGTATCTTTCCCTCATAATCCTGTTGGCTTACTGAATGTATGGCCCGTTGTAGCAAATCAGGACGTTGGCGAGTAACCGTTAAGACAGTAATGGTATCGTTCATCTCGTGGTATCAATAAGTCGTGAAATAAAAAAGGTGGCATTATAGCATAACAAGATACTTGCTCGCATGGCTATTGAGTTTTTCAGGTTCGTCTAGTCGTTGGATTTGCAAGTTAGAAAGGCCATTATTATTGGCTTTAGCTTCACGTTGAGCAAGCAATTGAAATCTCTCCTGATTGACTGAATTAGGCAGGATTTTGGTATGAACGTGTTCAAGTTCTTTGAAACCACCGCTAATGGGGTTTAAAATCGTCATGTCATAGTCTACGATTCGGTGGTACAATTCTTCATCTTCCCCACCCCATCCCCAAAAATTGTTAGGATAGCCATTCAGGGTATCAAACTGTTCCGTAGTTAATGAGCATACTCCGCCAAAAAAGAGTGCTAGATGTTGATATTTTTTCCAAACTGCTGCTAAATGCAGGGGCATATATGGATAGAACCCATAGTATCCTAACAAATCATCATTAGGCAGCAAATCGATATCGTGGAAGATATGATAATCGTAGCCTTGCGCTTTTGCAATCTGAAATCCAACATTGAGTAATTTACCCCGATTAAACTTTCGGCCATCTTCAGCTTGCTCCACGACGATAATCTGAAAGTCATAATGAGGGCCTAGCTGTTTCAGATAATCGGTCATGAAAGGAACAAAGGTTTCTAGTTGTTGCCGTCGATTTTGAAAAGAGTTGTCTCGATAGGAAACAATGACAGCCAACTTATAGCGATGCGTGTTTGGTGTCTCATTAAAAAGCAGTTTAACGGCCTCGGTTTTTGCCTTTTTGAACTGGCTGTAGTAGATATGATCATCATTGACAGCCTTCGAGAATGGTGTGGACATTTTTTTGGTCATATTATCTTTTATCATTATCAGTGGTTCCTGATGTCATGATAAGTACTGAACCCTAAATTTTGAGCTATTTTAATAGAAGCAACCAGGGTTGCCCTTTGTCTTAAAATACCTGTTTATTTGTACTTCAGTACTTAACAGCATCAGTTGTTATTCTGATTGTAAGCGATTTTTGGGGAGGGTAAATTGATAATTGTTAATAATTAATTATAATCTACCAATTGACCATATTCCATCTTCAATACCCTATCAGCAATATGGAAATAGTGATCATCATGCGTCACCGCGATAATCGTTTTGCCTTTAAGTTTTAAATCCGGTAGCATCACCTCATAAAAATACTGTCTAAATTGAGGATCTTGATCCGCCGCTAATTCGTCTAAAATGTAAATGGGCTTATTTTCTAACAGAGCGGCTATAAAAGCCAATCTTTTCTTTTGCCCCGTGGATAAGTCTAGGTGGGTAAATTCGTTCTCCCGATATTGGGTTTTCTTCTCCAATTGCATTAAGCGCAACAGGGCTTTGACTTGCTTGTCCTCAATATTGGATAAACCATAGAGTTTATCGAACAAATGAAAATCGGTAAAAATAATCGAAAATAATTCACGGTAATTGGCGTATTCGCTTCTATCAATGGCCTCATGATTCAAATCCAGAGAACCGGCGGTTGGATAATATAAGCCTGTCAACACTTTCAACAAAGTGGATTTTCCGCTGCCATTACCGCCCACAATGAACACCATTTCCCCTTTTTTAATCTCAAAATTAAGGGGCCCGATAGAAAATAAAGGCTTACCCTGCTGATCCTGATAAGAGAAAGTCGCTTTATCAAGTTGAATAGCCTTGAAATCAGACACTATCGGTTGTTGAACATACATTTCATCAATGATAGTCTTATCGAGTTCTGTTTCTAGTTGCTCTAAGTGTTCTAAAGCGACATGACTTTTGGATAAGATGGGAAAAGATAACGATATCAGATTTATTGGCCCAATCAGAAATAGAATGGTTGTCGAGACTTTGTAGATTTCATCAGCCTCAGTATTGAAGGATAAGGGTATAATAAAGACCAAAATGGCCAGCAACAAGTAAAAAGACATACGAGAAAACATAAAACTGTTGATTTCTTCTAAACCCACATTGATTTTAAGTTTTTCAGTTTCCTGAGAAAGCGTTTCAAACTGCTCAAATAAGTCATCACTTTTTTGACGATTCATTTTGAGTTCTTTAAAACCGTCTAACAGATGACTGAAATACTGGAAAAATTTGCTCTCCTTTTGCTTGAGCATAAGGAGTTGTTTGGAAATCTTTTTATCATAAAACCAGTAGAAATAGAGAATATTGCTGACAAATAGGAGTGCCATCAAAAAACTGATGGGAGATAACCAAGCCAGATAAACAAAACTAAAAATGACGAGCATCCCCGATTGTGCCAATCCGATCAGAAATAGTCCAGATTGAGAAATGATGCTACTATCTTGGGTGAGTCGAGTGTACATATCACCCCGTTCGCTCTTTTCTATGGCCTGTAATTCTGCCGAGCGAATTTTATCCGCAATTCTAACCCTGACTTTGGACATGAACTTTTCAAACGCAACCATATTTTGAGAGAACGCTTGCCTTTGGGTATAGACATATAAAATAAACATCGTGAGGTAAACAAACAAGTATTGTCCTTGTAAGTTATGATTTGAAATCATTTCAACGGCAGAATTGATGATACCTAATAATATCGCATTAGCTAAACCGGATAAGACGGTCATAAAGACAATATCATTGATTGGCGCGTCATATTCTTTCAGATAGTTGAGTAGTTTCATAATAATGTCTTTTCAATTACAATGGAAAATTTGAGAATAATGGGTTAGAAAATCGGTTTTTATTTAAGGGCGAATTTGAGGGCGATAGGTTCGCCCCTACATTTGAGGTTTGATTTTTGTCAGTCAACTCGAAAAAGGCATTTAGAACTTCAGGATATCTAAATGTCATAAGTTCAGTATATCAATTTTTTGACCCCGTTTTCAAACTTATTATCACACCGGGTGCGATTAAAAGTGCGGGGGAGATCATCCAAAATAAATTTGGAACGAAGACACTGGGTTTTTTGGAGTCCAAAATTTATTTTGGATAACTTTTTATGACTTGATTTGGTTTTACCCCCGCACTTTTAATCGCACCCTATCACGCCAAAGTTTTTGCGGGCAAAAAATGGGGAAAAAAATGCAGTTTAAGTTTCACAAAAAAAATGACAATAAAAACAATCAACTACTGAATTTTTGAACTACTGAATTTTTGAACTTCACTTATTACAATCATAATCATTGAATTTAGGGTGAATTAAATTGACGCAAATAGCTATAACGAGGTTTAAACACATTTCAATTAAAGGATACCGCCGTCTTTATTCTGTCGAAGTACCTATAAAACCTTTGACAGTAATGATTGGTGCTAATGGTGTCGGTAAAACCGCCTTTTTGGAAGTTTTTTCATTATTGGCTGCTTCGGCGAAAGGACAATTAGCTGAGAAGCTTTCAGATTTAGGGGGTATCAGTGATATTTTGACTCGCGATAAAGCGGACTCTTTGAGCTTTGAATTGTCTATGGCAGTGCCTGACAGCGTGCCCTTTGATTATGCCTTACATCTTAATAGTCATGGTGAATATTATGACATTGGCATCGAAACACTTGTGCAAGAACGCCAATATATTGAGCGTCATGGCCCCACTGTTAACTACTATGATGTGTTGGCTAAAAAATTCACCCCATTAGAACAGGCGGCACCTCGTTTTGAAACTTTTTTATCGCAATTGCCTCAAATATCAGAGCAAGAAAAGTTTCGTAGTCGGCTGGCTCAAACCACTTACTATGGTGCTTATGCACTGAACGTGGGTTCAAAAGGCCCCCTTCGTTTGCCACAGAAAATGCAACCAACCAACTCCCCTGGTAAAAATGGTGAGTATTTGGTTTCTTATCTCTATTACTTGAGAGAAACTGACCCGTCTCGTTTTGAAACGATTGAAGATACGCTTAAAGCGGCCTTTCCAAGTTTCAAAGAATTACGTTTTCCGCCGGTTGCGGCGGGAATGCTGGCTTTAACTTGGCATGATAAACATTTTTCAACACCTTTATATATGCAGCAACTGTCTGAAGGAACATTGCGCTTTCTGTGGTTAGTCACTTTACTGCAAAGCCGTGATTTGCCGGCTATTACGCTGATTGACGAACCGGAAGTCAGTTTGCATCCAGAATTATTGGGATTGTTGTCTTCCCTGATGCGTGAAGCGGCAGAAAATACTCAACTGATTGTTGCCACGCATTCAGATCGTTTGATTGGTTTTTTAAAACCTTTTGAAGTGCTTGTCATGGATGCCGATGAAGACGGTTTGACGAACATGATGTGGGCTGATGATGAAGAGTTTGATTTAGAACATTGGCTTGAAGAGTATAGCCTTGATGAACTCTGGCGTATGGGTTGCATGGGAGGGCGGGCTGTATGAAGATTATTCTCTTAGTTGAAGGAGAAACAGAAAGAGTCTTTATGCCTTTTTTACGAGAATTTTTACGAGAGCGTTTAACAGAAATGCCTAAACTCTCTTGCCGCCCCTATCATGGACGTATTCCCAAAGAGGATAAGTTAAAGCGCATTGTCGAAAATTTATTAAAAGGTAAAAAGCCTGCCAATGCTGTCATTGCGTTGTCTGATGTTTATACGGGTAGTGATGATTTTATAAATGCCACTGATGCCAAAGAAAAAATGAGAAAGTGGGTTTCCGAGAATCCTGATTTTTATCCCTGCGTTGCACAACATGACTTTGAGGCTTGGCTATTGATTTTTTGGCCTGATATTCAAAAACTGGCCGGACATAATAAAAAAGCGCCAGGTAAAAAGCCAGAACAAGTTAATCATCATAAACCACCAGCAAAACATATTGAGGAAATATTTAGGCTTGGAAAACGCAGAAGCTACAATAAACCTCGTGATGCTAAAAGCATATTAGAAGGAAAGGATTTAACCCTATCGGCTAATGTTTGTCCCGAATTAAAAGCCTTTCTTAATACCCTTTTAACGTTGTGTGGTGGCACACCGCTTCCATAGATTGTCATAAATTGGGTTTTACGCTCCTAAAGGAGAATTAATTTTAACATTTCATGCCCGTTTTGAGTTTTATGGGTATGAACCTCTATAGCGTTTCCCGATTGAATGGCCTTCTTTTCGTTCCAAATTTATTTTGCGGCCTTCTTTTCGTTCCAAATTTATTTTTCGGCCTTCTTTTCGTTCCAAATTTATTTTGCTGTTCGATTTTCTTGATATAACTGTACGTCCTGAGATCGGGAAACGCTATGATGACGTGGGTCAAAGAATTTAAACCCTGCTTATACAACGTGTT
>JAYQWI020000596.1:0-2710 GCA_035871815.2 Candidatus Parabeggiatoa communis | reverse complement strand
CCGAACACCATTAAGTAAATAAAAGAAGACTTCATCGTGAAACGCTTATGGCATTTTCTGAAGCGTGAAAAACATCATTTGTAGGGGCAAGCCTTTGCCCCACCCCCTCTTAGCACCCTTATCTTTACCCACAAGTAGATTTTAAATGGAGTTTTTTTTGACGTTCCAACTTTAGTTTGCAAAATTAACATTCCAACTTTATTTTTCTTATTTTCGTTTCAAATTTATTTTGCTTTGGTGTGATTGGAGTGCAAAATTTATTTTGCTTCGGTGTGATTGGAGTGCAAAATTTATTTTGCTTCGGTGTGATTGGAGTGCAAAATTTATTTTGCGTGAAAAGTCATTAAAAAGCGAGTACAACGAAACTGATAAGTGCTAAGCAAACAGGAAGTTGATCATGTCGTTGAGGAAATTCTAAGAACGTGGCCGCGAACATTATAATATTCAGGAAGCCGTGACTTTGTCATTTCGACCAAAGGAGAAATATTAAAATTGTCATTTCGACCAAAGGAGAAATCTTAAAACTCGGAAGTGGGCTGGGCGGTTTAGAACCAGTAATAAGAATATTGGGGTTGATCGCAAGTATATACAGATTGAATTGCGGAATTTGTCTGATGATTTTTTAGTGTGGGTTGAGTATCAATCGTATCCTGTGGATGAAATTGCGGCCTGTTTCATCATCGTTTGGTGTGGATTCATCCGTTTCCAAATGGGAATGGGCGACATACACGGTTAATGGCGGATTTGATTTTGGTGTCACTGGGTGGGGAGAAATTTTCTTGGGGCGGCGGACAGGATTTAGCGGCAGAAGATATGGTGAGGAAGCCGTATATTGAAGCATTGCGAGCAGTCGATGGGCATGATTATGGGCCGTTGTTGGAGTTTGTGCGGTCATAACCATAACAGATTAAATAAAAAAAGCCCCAAAGCTTTACAGCCTTGGGGCTTTTTAATTGATCACTCCGAGCGTCAATAACCGCTCATTTTTTGACGCAAATAAGCAGAGATTATTCCACGCTACCAGTTACCTGCCGACAAAAATAGTTTGGCTTTTGACAAAAAACGAGGCTAAAGAAATCCGATTTAAAAAAATCGGATTTCTAAGCTCAAAATACGAATAGTGGGATAGGTTCAAAAATGCCCATTACAGGCAGACTATTGTCCCACTCACTTCACTGCAACATTGCTTGCAAGGGAAACCGCACCAGATGCATGCTTCTCCTTTGTATTTTAAACAGGTGCCATCCAGAGAGACCGTAATATGTGCTTTGCCCACGCAAGACACAGAACCACCTAAGGTGGCACTCGGGATATCTACACTAACATACCCGCAGCCTATATTTACTCCTTCTATAGTTAAACATACCTCGATCTTGTTGCCTTGTTTTTCATAACAGAGCTTTATAGGACCTAGTATATTCACACAGCCTTGAAGCTTCTCGTGTCTGGCAAGTGCGCCTTGTACACCTTCGTCCATCCGCATCAGCGGATCAGTTTCCAATGCTTTAATCTCATGAACCATTAGCTTTCTCATTACGGTTGGGTTGTGGTTAGGTAAATATTAGGACCTACGCACTCAAGTTCCAAGTATTTGATTTTATTAATTTTAAAATCAATTATGATAAATAATTAATATTCAATAAGTCATTAAATAAAATAATATTTTAATTTATCAATGCGTAAGTTCTAATATCCTTAGTATAAAACCTCTGACTTTTATCTGAGGTTGTTATCATATTAGCGATTATCGTGCCAACTTTTAAAAAATTTCCGAAACTCTTTGTCATATAAGGATTTTTTGAATTAGCCTTATATATAAGGCATGATATTTAACGACTTCCAGAACACAAATTAATACAAAATTGCTAATATATTGCTAATAGAAAACGTTAAATTGTTGATTGATCTGCGTTTCTATTAGCAATAAATTGCTAATAGTATTGCTAATAGAAATGCTAATAGAAATGCTACTTATATTTGGCAGCATAAAAAATGGCCTGAAAATTTCCGCCGTCGTGTACTAGCCCAGAAATTATTTTTATGAAAATCAATAAGGGCGCATTCCCAAAAAAAGCTCATTATCAATCTCGGTTGAGTACAAGGGCCGAGTACAACTTAGTTTAGCTGCGCTGATCTTCGGTTCGTAAATTAGCTTTGCGAACGAAGTTTCAAAGTACTGACTTAACCAGAGTGCCGTGGGAATGCACACTACAAAAACAGGCGAGATTGACGAACAGGCCTTTGCAAAATAAATTTTGCACTCCAATCGGGCCGAAGCAAAATAAATTTTTAACAAAATCGGGCCTTCAAGATTTGATTTCCGTTCAATATTTATCTTGAGAAACAATGCTATGTGTACATTCCCACGGCACTGCGGTTAAGTCAGTACAACTCAATCGAGATTGATAATAACCCTTTTTTTAGAAATGCGCCCAATCTATAACTCATTGAAAAGTACTATGAGGCATGGTGTCACTTTGGACAAATTGATAGCGGGTAAGACTTAGCACCTTTGCGTCACAGCGAAAAGCGTGAGATTAGATTAAAATAAAATTTAGCCAATTTGAAAATCCTACCCATTGCTCAAATCAGGTTCATTGCTCAAATCCTGTCAATTTCAAAATCCGTTCAATTCTAAAATCTTGTCCATTCTAAAATCCGCCCCATTTGAAAATCATACCAATTCTCAAATCTTGCTAATTCTCAAATT
>JAYQWI020000595.1:0-2735 GCA_035871815.2 Candidatus Parabeggiatoa communis | reverse complement strand
ATTCGGATCATGCCACTTAGATTCATTTAGCAAAAATTGCTCAAAACGGCATTTCATGGTTCTGTTGGCAATGGCGGGCCTGTTATTTTTGTTTCATTCTAAAAAAAGTGCCTTGATGCAATCCCTTAAGGATTAATAAGCCATCTAACTATGTCCACACGCGAAACGATAAACCTTACTAGAAAGTACACGCAAAACCTAAAACAGGTATTACTCCTTGTTTGGCAGAGTGGGCCTGGTTGGACCATAGCGAGCCTGATACTATTTATCATACAAGGTGCATTGCCACTGCTATCACTCTATATTTTGAAGTTGGTAGTAGATGCAGCAGCAGGTGCTGACTTGGCAGCGGCAACCGCCGAGGGTGTTGCCTTCGAGGAAGTGGCATTTCTCATTGCTCTCGCCGGTGCAGTGGCCTTGGTTGGTGCGCTTCTCCAATCAGTCACTCAACTGGTCAATGAAGCACAGACCTTGAAAATCGCCGATCATGTCTACGAGATTCTCCATGCCAAAGCCATTGAAGTCGATATGGCATGTTACGAGAACGCGCAGTACTATGACAAACTCCACCGTGCCCAACAAGATGCCCCTCACCGAACCTACCTCATCATACGTGATTTGTTCAGAATCTGTCAGAATGGGATATCCCTATTAGCGATGGCTGGCCTGTTGCTCGCGTTCCATTGGGGAGTTGTCGTTGTCTTGTTGCTGGCAGCCATACCCGGCATCTTTGTCCGCCTAAAATATGCCCACCAAATGTATCAATGGCAACGCCAACGCACATCCGCTGTTCGCCGTTCTAGGTACTTCAGTCGGGTATTGACTGAGGACAAACACGCCAAAGAAATTCGACTCCTTGACTTGGGTTCCCTTTTCAGTCGTTGGTTCCGCAAAGAACGGGAGCAATTGAGACGCGAACAAATCGGGATTGTCACCCAGCGTTCTATCGCCGAGCTAGTCACCGAGGCCAGCGGCACCATTGCGATTTTCGGTGCTTTTGCTTTTATTGCCTACCGAACCCTATTAGGCACCATCACCTTGGGCGATCTGGTCATGTATTATATGGCATTCCAGCGTGCTCAGACTTTTCAGCGCGGGCTGTTGATGGGTATAGCAGGTCTTTACGAAGACATCCTGTTTGTTTCCAATCTCTATGAATTTCTTGAGATCAAACCGAAGGTCGTCGAACCAAAGCACCCTGAGCCAGTTCCTCAACCCATACAAAAAAATCTCAGACTCGAACAGATCAAATTTCAATACCCGACCAGTACTCGCCCCGTCCTAGATGATGTCAGCCTAAGCATTCGCCCGGGAGAACATATCGCCTTAGTCGGTGAAAACGGCTCCGGCAAAACCACACTGGTCAAACTCCTCTGCCGCCTATACGATCCCACTGAAGGGCGCATCACCCTCGACGGCATAGATATCCGCGAATTCAAAACTACCGCCTATCGCCGCCAAATCAGCGTCGTCTTTCAAGACTACGTCCAATACCAACTCACGGCCCGGCAAAATATCTGGCTCGGCAACATCGACCACCCACCCGAACACGAACAAATTATCACCGCCGCCCAACACTCCGGTGCCGACTCCGTTATACGCAGCTTACCCCAAGGCTACGAAACCATACTAGGCAAATTGTTTGAAGAAGGCGAAGAACTCAGTATCGGACAATGGCAAAAAATCGCTATCGCCCGCGCTTTTTTGCGCGAAGCCCAAATCCTCATCCTCGACGAACCCACCAGCGCGCTGGATGCCAAAGCCGAATCTGAAATTTTCAAACGATACCACCAACTCACCAAAGATCGCACCGCCATCCTCATCAGTCATCGCTTATCCACCGTCAGAATGGTTGATACCATCTATGTCCTAGAAAATGGTAGAATTGTCGAACATGGGCATCACGATGACTTGATCCGTCGGGGCGGCTCCTACGCACAACTCTTTGAAAAACAAGCACGACATTACCGATAACGGTTTTTTTATTGGGAATGCCTACCGCGACGATCAGCGAGCGTAGCCAGGTAGGGTGGGCAACGTGGTTGCCCACCACCAACTTTTCGAGTAGAAATTAAAGGGGTCAGGCTCGAATTAAATCTGGGAAAATAGTGGAAAAAGAGTAAAAAAAGGGGCCAGGCTCGATACGAAGTCAGCGAAGCTAATTATTTTGACAGGCAAATAGGCAAATAATTGGGGTCAGAGTAAAATTAATTCTAACTAATCCTTGCAGCTTTTGCCCAAAGCCGTGCGGCTGAAGAGATGTGTTAGAAGGTCAAGTAGAATGTTCGATAAATCATTGAAATGTATAGAAACCTACTAACTAATCAATCCTTGCTCTCCGACCTTCGGCGGGAGAAGAGAGGGTGTTATCCTGATGAAACGCTTCCTCCTTTGGAACGAAGTCTCTGTCGTTACGGGCGGGGGGCACTCAGGATAACCTGGTTCGGACAATTCACGTCCAGGTTAAATGCCGCTCAACATGGGCATTAGCAAAAATTTGAAATAATCTCATAACACAACATAAGAAATAATTGGGGTCAGAGTAAAATTAATCCTAACTAATCCTTGCAGTTGCCTCAAGCCGTGCGGCTGACTGAAGGGAGTAAAAATAGGGGACTGACCTGGGGTGTTAAATATAAACACATTTCTTGGTTTATTTTTCACCCTATTTTTATTCCATGAGGAGGAATGGTGGGCAAACGGGCGGTGAAATCTGGGTTTATATTGAGTTCATT
>JAYQWI020000594.1:0-2183 GCA_035871815.2 Candidatus Parabeggiatoa communis | reverse complement strand
GCCAGAAACAACACCACCTGTCGTGACACCCGAAACACCGCCTACATCACCCGGCACAACACCTGAAGACACAACAGGCTTGCCAAAAGGGCGCGTCTTAACCGTCACCCAGGTTGGCAATGGCACAATCAGCAGTCTACCTGAAGGTTTGCAGTGTCATACCCAACACGGTATTCAATGTACGCACACGTTTGAAGCCGGTAAAACGGTGACGCTAACCGCTTTACCCGACAACGGTTGGCAATTTCAAGCTTATGAAGGCGATTGCTTTGGCCCGATTTTGATGACGACGGATCAAAGCTGCAAAGCGATTTTTGCTCCCATAACCGCATCCCCAGAAGATGACTTAGGCACGCCCAGCACTTTAACACCAGCCGTCACGCCCGTTTGGGAATATGGCACACCCAACACCTTGAGCGTTTCAATAGTTGGCATGGGTACAGTAACCAGTGAACCGAAAGGCATTCAATGTGGCAATGACTGTGTCGCGACATTCGCACCAAACACGGATATCATCCTTACCGCCACACCGGCCGAAGGTTATCGTTTTCAAAAATGGGAAGGTGATTGTTTTGACGCGAAGCATCGCGTCGAGACAAAGATTAACCAGGCCTTAAATTGTCAAGCCATTTTTGAAACTTATGATCCGATACTGGGCAAAACCACGGTGGTTTCAGAACCTCAACCCTTTGTGCATGGGGTACGGATATGCCCTACGGTTGGCCGAGTCGATTGGAAGTGCAATGCCCAATGGCAAACCTTGACCGATTTGATTATTGACACAGAAGGTGATTTATCTAATGGCAACCTCGATGGCACGATAACGAATCGCGGCCGCGTGTCTAATCTGAATATTTACTCAGGTAGTGTCATGACAGGTGGGATTGTCACCGGGTTTATTACGAATAAAGGATTGATGGCTGATTTTGAATGTCGCGGTGGCACAATAACCGGTGGCACCTTATCAGGTAGTATCCAACACACAGGCCTTGTCAGATGTCTTATACAAGATGTTGATTTAGCAGCAGAAACCAAGATGACGGGCCTCAATTTGTCGGGTAAAATCCAAGCTAATCCAGAAGCCCCTGCCTTATTAAACCATGTGAAAATCGCTGGCAAGAGTCATCTAAAAGACGTGATTTTGGGCGAGGAGATCACAGTACGCTCAGGCAATGTGATCTTTGAAAATGTGCTGCTAGCACCCAACGTTCAACTTGACGGAGCCGGAGCTAAAGTGCAAGGCTATCTGATAGGGCTTGATGCAGTAGCACCGGCCCATGTAGCCAATATCAGGATCGCCCCCTGCACCGTGATAGATAACGTCATTTTGGGTAAACAGGTTAGCTATTTAGAAGAGGATAAAACGCCCGAACGTCAGGGATTAAGAATCAACACACGCGGCAAAATAGCGGACAGTCAAGCTTGTTTTACGGGACAGATTCGCAGTTCTGGCATATTACAGCACAACGATGTCAGACTCTCTCAAAAACAAGCACAAGATGTCCATTTGACAATGACATTGACGGTTGCTCCCAAACATGTTGGATTAGCGGTTGATATTCTCATCGTCGCCTTCTATGACAAAGCCGATAGTCAAGAAACCCGCTTTTTATTGCGCGACGATCAAGATTGGGTAGCTTGGGATGGTGCCGATATCAGCCGCCTACCAGCGGCAGCCCATTATCAAGGCGCGAAACAAACAGAGATTGTGATTTATGAAGGTGATCTGAGCCACCTACCCGGTGAATTTAAGGTTTTGGTAGGTTACCGATTAGAAGAAGGTAGCGTCATTTTTAACGGTAAGCGGCCCTTGCATTTTTTTGTCGAGAATGGGGAATAAGTACTGAACCACAAATAAACAGGTATTTTACCGCAAAGAGACGCGATGATTCGCGTCTCTAATTTAGGACAATTCTTGATACAATTGTTCAAAAGCTTCTACAATTGAGGGCTTAAGCCTCGTGCCAATGCGTTCTTGCCAATAGTTGCGAAAAGCGTCAACGGGATCAAATGCTTGAATCTCTTGAGAAACAGTATCGGCATCAACCGTTTTATACTGCGCTTCTACCATCAAAGCTTGTGGGCATATTTTCCGCACTTTTTCAGCTAATCCTTTGATGTGGGCATCAAGTTCAACAATCACTTTTAAAAAACCGGGCTGATCTTGATAAGCTTCTAAAGTG
>JAYQWI020000593.1:0-4913 GCA_035871815.2 Candidatus Parabeggiatoa communis | reverse complement strand
ATCAAGATAAATTTTGAAGGCCCGATTGGAGTGCAAAATTTATTTTGCTTACGCGCGATTGGAGTGCAAAATTTATTTTGCGAAGGCCAAGATTGATAATGCGCCCAATTAACGAGTTCATTTGAATTTACTCATTTTGTGTACTCAATCTTCTCCAACAACCCATCAATCCTTTCCTGCAATTCCCAAGCTCAACCTTTATCAACCAGCGCCGTAAGGTACTCAATTCAGCGTGTTGTCATAATGCCTTAAGGCGAAGTAGTGAGTAACTCCTGCCTTTTGCTTGTTGCAAAAGAATAGCGAGCTTACAAGGAACCAGCCTTTAAAAAAAAACGATAAGAAAAACTCTCAATTTCAGGGGAATCTGAATCGTTAAACTTTTTCAGTTCTTCGAGTCGATCATCGGGTTTACCATACTTATTGAGTTGGTATAATTGTATTGTTATTTCGGCTTTTCTCTGATCTTTTTCACTCGCATCCGAGTTAGGAATCAATTCACCTGTGTCCCATTTGATATCAAAATACTTGTCAAAATCATAATTTTCGTCGTCAGGTTTTAATAAGTCTTCGTCAAAGTTATCTCCTTTTTTTTGGCATATTCCACAACATAAAAACAAATTATCCCATTGGTAGGCTAACAAAGGAAATTTTGTTTTGGGTCTAAAATGTTCAATGCTATGAGAAATGCGTTTTACCATCGGATAGGCATCACAAAATGAACAATGATGTCGCGTCATTTCTGATAATTCATGAACTAATTCATTATAGCCCTGTTTTTTATGTCTATACCACTGAAAATCAGTACTTTTTTGAGTGGCTTCATATTTGCTTTGCCATTTTTTGCCCCATTCCTGCCATTTTTCTTTTAACCAGTCAGGCGCATCAGTGCGGTTTATCTTTTCCATAAGTTGAATGTTTTTTTTGTGCGTCGTTCTAAGCTTTGAATTTCCCGGCGCATTACCCCTTCCAATTCAACGCCTTTATTGGCAATATCAATGACTAAATTGACAAATTCTTCTTCGTTAATGGTTTCATGACCTCTCATCTTTTTCTGCATGTCATAAAATTGATTCAATTGCTGTTCCGTTTCATAGCTAAATGGTGAGGAGATTTTAAATAATTCTCTGGCAACAGCACTATAACTTCTTTCTAGGCGAGTATCGTTGTCAATCACCACTATTTTGTCATTCTCCCATTCCAGAGCAATTAAATTATCATGCTTGATTGATTGTGCAACAAAGACACTATGGCTTGAGACGATAAAGTGAATCTTAGGAAATACTGTCTCAATACTTGACAAAATAGTGCGTTGCCAACTGGGGTGTAAGTGTAAATCAACTTCATCAAGTAGAACCAATCCCGTAATCTCTTGAGCATTGTTAAGGTTTCCGCCTTTTTTGGCAATTCGGATGATCAGATCAAATAACCAGACAAAGGTTGATTTAAATCCTTCAGATAAGGCTTCAACAGAAATGTGCTGTTCAGGGTTAGAGGGCGTTTTAAAATAGAAACTTTCGGCATCATAAGCCACTAATGTGACGTTATTATCATGATCTGATTTTTCAAGAACGGCATTAATGAGTTGTTGAATCGTTTTGAAATGCTTATTCACATACTCAAAAGTGCTACTGATTCTGATATGTTTCAAATAACCGTTTTCGCCAAATAAAGTCGCTATGGCATCAAATTCTGGATAAGGTTTGGGATCTTCCAGTTTGATATGCCGATTGGCACCATAAGCGAATAATAAAAAGTGATCTTTCATTGATTTGAGATCGTCATCGCCTTGTAGACAAGTGATGGAGTCGTCTTGATTAACCTCAAATTTTAATTGGGTTATGTTGCCGTCAAACACGATATCCATTTCAAAAGTGCCATGATGAGCATTGGTTTTGACAACTTGTTTCCAGCTATAAGGAAAAGGGACGGTTTTAATCCCATTGAGTCCCAAAGCAATGAGTTGCAATAGCGTCGATTTTCCTCTGGCATTAACACCAATGATTAAAGTGCTGTTATGAGACGAGTTCAAGTTGATTTCAATCTCATCAAAGCATTTGATATGACAGATTTTGAGGCGTGAAAGACTAATGGCTTTCTGGCAAGGTGTGTTATTTGTAATGGATTGATTATAAAGCATATTTTTTATATTGAGTTGTGTTGTCTCAGGTTCATTGCCCGTATGTTGAGTACTTTGGCTCCGGGGATTGAGCGGATTGATGAGTGAGGTAATTTGAACTCACGGTGTATAGTTTAATATGGGAAGCCTTTGATTTATATTCATTACCTTCTGACTCAAAACACCTCACACACCAATCCGAGCGCACCCCTGATCCGCTGTACTAAAGAGTCCATCAACAACCCCCTGCAATTCCCCAACCTCAACCTACCTTTTTGCCAAGCACTGCCGTAGGGTATGAGTACTTTGGCTCTGGGGAATGATCGGATTGATGAGGGGGTAATTCCAAGTTATGGTGTACAACTTGGCGTTCTATCTATAACTTTCATCACCCCATTGCATCACGATTTATCAATGAACTTGAATCGCTTTAACGACTTCAAATTCCAGATCACCCTGAGCATTCAGCACGGCACGCAATTCCACAACATAAAACAGGCCACTGTCAGCACCCAGTTCAACGCCCGGTATTTTGATAATACCCGTTGTCATATCAATCGTGCTATCCCCTAATATAGGATATTGTCTGTCGTCTACCAGCGCGGCATCACACAATGCAAAACGCAAATCCGGTTTGCCCTCGACAGGACAGAATTTGACTTGAAACACATCCACCTGCCCTTTATCGTTGGGTATTGCTAAACTTGGCATGTATAATTCATTGTTTTCAAAGTGAAAAACAGAGGGTTCTGCCCGATTAAGGGTAGGCAGATCAATACTGGCAAGCTGCTTATCATTTGAATCATCTTTTACAACAGCACTGAGTTGAGCCGTGGCTGTTTTCGACGCATTGGAAGGCACTTCTAAAATGGCCTGTTTTTCGCCAGCTTTGGTAGAGGCCAACAGCACTTCCACGCTACAAGTCTGACTAGGCGCAAACTGTTGTTTGGAACAGCTATCAGAAAGGATTTGAAATGCACTGGCATGACTACCCGACAGCCCAATTTCCCCAATTTGTAAATTGCCTTCTCCCGTATTAGAAATGGTGAAGGTTTGTTGTTCTGATTGCACTCTGAGGAGAACTTGATACACATTTAAGCGACCAACTGAAAGCACAACTTTTGAACTGCCGTCTGAACGCCTTTCTTTACGTTGCAATTGTTGCACATAATCTGCCGAAGCGATGAGATGCTTTTTGATTTCTATTGGGCTTAAATTAGGAAAAGCAGACCACAGCAAGCTGGCCGCACCAGAAACGTAGGCTGTAGAAAAAGACGTGCCAGCGCTTTCAGCATACTTTTGTTCTGGATAGGTACTGATAATACCACTCCCAGGAGCACATAAATCAACACTCTTTTTACCTACATTGGAAATCGGAACCAATTGATCTTTGCGATCTGTCGCACAGACTGAGAGAATATTATCTAGTTCGTAGCTGGCCGGATAGTAAGGTATCAGATCATTATCTTCCCCAAAATCATTACCCGCAGCGGCAATAATTAAAGCCTGATTGTTCGCTTTGATGGCATCGAATAGCTTTGGGTTATAGGAAGAGCTTCCACCTAAACTGATGTTAATGCATTTAACACCCTGTTCTTTTGCATAGTTCAAGGCGGCAATAATCGCATCATCAGAGGCAAGACATTCAGGTAAATAGCTATTAGGTTTAGGTTTGTATTCTGCCACAACCAAGGGCATGATTTTAGCTGACCAATTGACTCCCGTGACACCGATGCCATTATTACCAGCCGCCGCAATAATGCCAGCCACTTGCGTACCATGTCCACAGTTATCAGAGGTATCAGCGTTATTATCAATAAAATTCCATCCAGGCACCATATTGTCTTTCAAATCAGGATGATTGCCATCTACGCCAGAATCAATGACAGCACACACGATAGGTTCACCAGTTGTGATTCCCCAAGCTTTAGTGGCACCAATATCGGCACCAGGTTGACTGCTGTTATCCAGTGCCCACAATTCATCAAAATTCGGATCATTGGGTTTTATGATTTGATTGTTTGGGCTTGAAGTACCCAAAAAAGTGTGATTAATAGGCGAAATAATGGGAAACGTAGGCGGTATATCGTTACAATGCTCGTCGTCTATTACCGTCACCACCATAGCATCATTATCAGAATCACCTTCTTCACCAAAGACAGTCAATGTGATGAGGTACACGCCTGGCTCATCTAGTACCAGATGAGTCAATTCCTTATATAAAACCGCTACCAAAACACTATCGGCGGTTTCGACTTTCCATTTATACTCATCAATATCGCCTTTAGAGCCTTTTCCATTTAGGGTAATTTTACCGCCGGGACAAATTTGATGCGGGGTGATATCCGCAACCGCCTTTGTTAGTGAAAAGCTATCCGGTTCTTTGTCTTCAACTGAGCTTGGTTTGGGTTTGACAATCACTTTGATAGCAGCGGTACTCTCGCGACCAGATTGATCTGTGACGGTCAGCGTGATGATATATTCACCGGCTTCCTCAAATAAGACAGAAGTCCGTCGGCCATATAAAGTACCCCCTTTTGAAATGTTCCATTCGTAATCCTCGATATCCCCTTCCGACTTATTGCCCAGCAAATTTACATTCAGGGGTGCTACACCTTCACTGGGCGAGGCCGTGGCGACAGCAACAGGTGGGGGCGTTTCTTTCACAACCACCGTTTGTTGAGCCGTGCTATCCAAACCATTTTCTGCCGTGACTCTTAAAGTGAGGATATAGGCACCGGGCTGTTGAAAGGTCATCTGAGTGAGTTTACCCGAAGCAACCTGCCCATCTGTGCTG
>JAYQWI020000592.1:0-12945 GCA_035871815.2 Candidatus Parabeggiatoa communis | reverse complement strand
GGGATTAACCATTGAAGAATTTAAAAACCTTTTGTGACTGAGTGATTAGGACACATTATTGGCAGTTCAAAGGGCAAACACGTCGGTTTGCCCCTACATCACCTAGGCCCGTCGTGGCGAACCTGCGTTTGAAGAAATCTTTATAGAACGCTGATTGCAATGATTGTCATGATTTAGTCTAGTACAGATAATTACTAGGATAAACGAATTAACAAGATTGGATATTCATAATCCATACCGGCTTAGTGGGCACATTCAATTAATAATTTCATGCCCTGATCTCAGTTTACCGAAAGGGGTTAATTCGTTTATCCCCGTAATTAGCTGTACTAGCACTTCGTTTCGTTGTACTAGACTTAAAGAAAACGCTAAAGACGCTAAAGACGCTAAAGGCGCTATCGAAATTTTTGCGTCGTTTGCGTCGTTTGCGTCGTTTGCGTTATTTTTTAATGGTTTCGCGATTGAAATCGTTCTTAACGCTAAAGACGCTAAAGACGCTAAAGGCGCTATTTCTTTAAAAATCAGCGTCAATCAGGATAATCAGCATCATCAGTGTTCTATTCAAAATTTTAAACTCAATAAATTTATAGCACAACTCGTTTATCAGTTATCAGTTATCAGTTATCGATTATTAGTTATTAATGCCTTGATATCCAGTATTAGAAAGGCCAACATATTTAATTTAACATGACAAACTATATATAATACCGGTCAATCAAGATGAAATACAAAGTGAATCTCAAAAAGACTGAAGAAGGCTATGCCGTTTGGTGTCCAGGTTTACCCGGTTGTTGGTCCCAAGGACAAACGGAAGAAGAGGCATTAGATAATATCAAAGAAGCGATTACAGACTATCTTGCCGTTAGAGAAGAATTAATCCAAGATGTCGAACTACGCTATGTGGAGGTTGTGAATGCCTAAACTCTCTGGGATTAATCACCTACAAGCCGTTAGAGCATTTGAAAAAGCACGATTTTGGATTGCACGGCAAGGTAAACACATCACTATGACAGACGGAGAACGTATTATTACCATACCAAGAGCCAATCCAATTAATGCTTATACCATGGGGGGTATTATCAAAGATGCGGGATTAACCATTGAAGAATTTAAAAACCTTTTGTGACTGAGTGATTAGGACACATTATTGGCAGTTCAAAGGGCAAACACGTCGGTTTGCCCCTACATCACGCACGACTGCCCATTCTTATCAAGCTGTGATATCAATTCGATGATAAATTGTCAGGCATTCTTTCTAATAGATTGACAGCTAAAGTAGAAACTTTAGCAAGCCGATTATCATTAGTCCAAAATGCTTTGCAATTATGGTGCTTAGCAGTTGCAAGATGTAGCGCGTCAGGGGTTTTAAGCTTATGTTCTACACGCAACGATAAGGCTAAATCAAAAACGGCTTCAGGCATTTCCAAAATACATTGTTCAGCCAGAAAACGCTCATAACGTTCTTGCAAAGGACTATCACTTTCCCGCCTCGGTTTGACCAAAACTTCTAAGCGCACTAAGGGAGAAATACTTAGGGTGACATCACCTGCATTGACCAGTGCTTTTTGAATAACCGGCGCAAAAACCGGGTGGTGTTCTACCAAGTAAATCACAATGCAACTATCCAGATAAATCTTATCCATCAATCATTCTCCCAAGCGTTTCGGTTGTCTTGGATAACGGCTTCCATTGAGACAGGATTACCCGCCGGTGCGTTTTTGAATGCCGGCGAATTCAATAGGGCTAACACACGAGATACATTGCTCTGGTTAATAATGGGTTGGGGAATAAGTGGTTCAAGCAACGTGATCACAGCCCGCACCGGGCGTATTGGGTGAACGAACTCCTTTAGTCGTACAATACCGTTTGTTTCAATAACGGCTTCAATAGCTTGTAACATTTTAATTCTCCACTCAATAAGAAAAATCTATTTTAACATTAAAGGCGCTATTTCTCTATCAAAATCGAAATCTTTGCGTGCGTCTCTTGCGTTATTTAATCCTTTCTTATATACAATCCTTGTAGTTAAGGTTTTAAGTCTCAATATAATGGGAGAGTGGAGTACCACAATAGTCTGAATCAGAATTGACAGCACTTTTTAGTGCAAGTACTCTATATCATGATTTTTGTGATTTTATGACTTGAAAGAAAACGAAACAATATGGAGACGGAACTATTGAATTTATCAGAATGTAAGGGTTTTGAATGGGATGCCGGTAATTCTGATAAAAATTGGATTGCACACAAAGTCTCTCGTTCTGAATGTGAACAAATTTTTTTTAATCATCCCTTTTTAATCGTAGACGATGATAAACATTCACAAGCAGAAGACAGATATTTTGCGTTAGGTAAAACCAATGCCAGACGCAAATTATTCATCAGTTTTACCGTTCGTAATCATTTAATCCGTGTGATTTCAGCACGCGACATGACTAGGAATGAAAAGAGGAGTTATAGTCTTTTATGAAAACAAAATTACCCACTTTTGAAACTGAAGAGCAAGAACGTGATTTTTGGTCATCACACGACTCAACAGAATACGTGGATTGGGAACAAGCTCAAACCGTTTCTATGCCTCATTTGAAACCATCGGTTCAAACTATCTCGCTTCAATTGCCTGAATCAATACTGGATGGGTTGAAAACTTTAGCGAATAAATGGGATGTCTCTTATCAAGAGTTGTTGAAAATTTTTTTGGCAGAGCGTCTTAAAAAAGAATTGGGTTGACAAGCTGGCGCTACGTTTTATCCTGATAGGGATGGTGGGCAAGCGGCGGTTAAATTTTGGGATAATATTTGGTTCAATGTCGCCCACTTACCCACCCTACGAGATATTGTGCAATTATCAATAGCCTAGAATAAAGCTGAGGAAACCACATTTTGAGCCATTATCACCCACCTTTTGACATTACTCCTGATATGCTTCAGTTGGTAGAGGAAATAGGCGAAATTCTGGGACGTTGGTCAGTATTGGAAAGGCCTGATTCTCCACAGCTAAGGCGGAGTAATCGGATTCGCACTATTCAAGCCTCTTTAGAAATTGAAAATAATACCCTGAGTTTGGAGAAAATCACGGCTTTGTTAGAGGGCAAGCGTGTATTAGGCTCGCCACGCGAAATTCAGGAAGTACGCAATGCCTTTACAGCTTATGAACAAATGAATCAATGGCAAGCAGATAGCTGTGATCATTTGTTAGAAGCGCATGCTATGCTGATGGCGGGTTTATTGGATTATCCCGGTCAATTTCGTACTCGTGGTGTGGGTATTTATCAGGGCGAAAACGTAGTCCATATGGCCCCACCAGCCAGCCAAATTCCAAGATTAATGACTGATTTGTTTAATTGGTTAAAATCGGAATCGGTTCACCCTTTGATTGCGAGTTGTGTATTTCATTATGAATTTGAATTTATTCATCCTTTTATGGATGGCAATGGGCGCGTGGGGCGATTGTGGCAAACCTTGATATTGAGTCAGTGGAAACCGACTTTGGCCTATTTGCCAGTAGAAAGCGTGATTCGGGATCGGCAAGAGGGCTATTATCAGGCTTTGCTAGATTCCGATCAGGCGGCTAATTCTACGGCCTTTATTAGGTTTATGTTGCACGCTTTGTTGACAGCGATGACGGAAGTGGCCCTAACCGACCAAGTAAGCGACCAAGTAAGCGACCAAGTAAAACGCTTATTGGATTCACTAAACGCTGGTCAAGCACTGAAGGCCACTGAGTTGATGGCTCGTTTGAATTTGAATCATCGGCCTTCTTTCAGAAGGCATTATATTAAGCCAGCACTGGCCGCAAAACTGATCGAGATGACTCAACCTGACTCGCCTCGCAGTCCACAGCAAAAATATCGACTGACTGCCAAAGGAATTGCTCTGCTGGATAATTAATCAACTCCAGATCGAAAATTTTTCGCTGCGATTGAAAAAGAAATAAACGCGCTTTTTTGCAACAGACGCTAAAGGCGCTATTTCTCAATCAAAATCCTTGCGTGCGTCGTTTGCGTCTCTTGCGTTATTTTTTAATGGTTTCGCGATTGAAATCGATCTAAACGCTAAAGACGCTAAAGACGCTAAAGGCGCTAAGTCGCTAAGTCGCATTGATAGAGACGCACGGCAGTGCGTCTCTACTTGACTTCCCGTTTGCTGAACTTCGCACTGCTAATCCCTTGTACTATATTACGCATCCTGACAAGTCACGATAAAAAGAATACTTCATGGAAATTAAAAAACTCCAGATCGAAAATTTTACACAATTTTCTGATTTAACAGTCGAATTACCCTGTTCTGTGACGGTATTTATCGGCAACAATGGGGCAGGGAAAACCTCGTTATTGCGGGCAGTGGCAATACTGTTAAGTTGGCTGATTGCTAGGATTGAACGCGAAAAAGGCAGTGGTAGCCCCATTTTTGAATCGGATATCGAAAATGATGCTCATTCTAGCCAAATAACCCTTGAAGTTTGCGATTTATCACTAGCGGATAACCAAGAGCCCTTTTTTCAATGGACATTAGTCAAACAACGTAAGGGTTTTAAGCATGAGCAGAGTAGTGAACTGAAAAAAGTCACTCGTCTCGCTAATCAGTATCGCAACCGTCTCACTGAAAACGAAAAGAGCAGTTTGCCATTGATCGTTTATTACCCTGTTGAGCGTGTTGTTTTAGATATTCCCCTAAAAATTAAAACGCACCATCGTTTTGATCAATTGGACGGTTATGACAATGCACTGACACAAGGAGTTGATTTTAGACGATTTTTTGAATGGTTCAGGGAGTGCGAAGATGCCGAAAATGAAACGAGTCTTAGTGCGATGCAACAGATTCTGGAATCGCTTCAAAATAATCCACAAGATGAACAGTTAAGGGCAAAACTATCACAGTTTCCTTATGATAAACAATTAACCGCAGTGCGTGATGCGATTGCTGCTTTTATGTCGGGTTTTTCAAAATTACGGGTACAGCGTAAACCGAGATTACGCATGACGGTGGAAAAGCATGGCAAAACCCTAGATGTGGCACAGCTTTCACAAGGTGAAAAATCACTGATGGCATTAGTCGGTGATATTGCACGTCGTTTGGCTATGATGAACCCGAGTTTGGAAAATCCATTGCATGGCGAAGGCATTATATTGATTGATGAGATCGATCTACATTTGCATCCGCAATGGCAGCGCGGCATCATTCAAAGTTTACGCAATACCTTTCCCAAATGTCAGTTTTTGCTGACGACACACTCGCCCCTAGTCATCAGTGATGCTAAAGATGTGTGCTGTTATGTCTTAGACGATGGGCAGTTAACGCGGCTAGAGGCGTTATACGGTTTAGATGTCAATCAGGTTCTTCTAAAAGTCATGGATACCGACATTCGTAATGAAGAGGTGCAGAAAAAAATCACAGCATTATTGGAACGCATTCATCAGGGTGATTTGAATCAAGCTAAAGTCAGATTATCTGAATTAGAGAAAGAATTGTCTGCCGATGACTTAGAATTAGCTAAGGCTCGCCTGTTAATTAAACGATTAGAGGTGTTACGTGCGAAAGATCGTTAAAGCAAGCGAACCAAAGGCGTTAAGTCAGTGGAAACGCCGTCATCCTAACGGGTGCTATCAAGACGTGACTTATGTAGAACGCCAAGCCCTTCATAAGACTTGTTTAGAGGATCAATATTATCTGTGTGCTTACTGTTGTCAACGTATTGATGAGGAAAATTCGCATAATGAACATATTCAAGCACAACATGTTGCGCCTAATCAAACGCTTCATTTCCATAACATAGTGGCCAGTTGTAACAAGCCTAAGCAATGTGGTAAAGCACATGGTACAAAAATTATAGCATTAACACCTTTGATGGCAGAATGTGAGACGGAACTCGAATTTTATCTCTCCGGCCATGTCAAAGGCTTAACGGCACGCGCCACCGATACGATTGATATCTTAAACTTGGGCGATGGCAACAAAGCATTGATTTATACACGTCAACAATTGCTTGAAACACTCATTTATCAATGGGATTATCTTGAAAATATTAAACTGCTGGATGATGAATCACTGGAAATAATAATGGAGGAACTTAGCGAACCCCAAGATGGAGAACTTTCAGCTTTTGCCCCTATTTTACAAAACATCCTGCGTCAATTTCTAAAGAAATAAACGCGCTTTTTTGCAACAGACGCTAAAGACGCTATTTATCAATAGAAATCTAATTCCTTGCGTCGTTTGCGTCTCTTGCGTCTCTTGCGTTATTTTTTAATGGTTTCGCGATTGAAATCGTTCTAAACGCTAAAGACGCTAAAGACGCTAAAGACGCTAAAGATTATGATGTCATCAAAGAAACAATGCCGGCCGCTTTGTAAGGCATATCCTTCATTTCTTCAACAGGGACTTGTTTTTCTTCGGCTAAAACGAGAAACGGGGCGATTTCGGGTGATGTTTTGTCTTGGACTAAAATCTTGTAGGGTACGCGCCGCAGTAAGACGCGAATGGCTTCCCCAATGCCGGGCCTGATAAACTTGATGTCTGTTATCTGATATTTTGTCATGAGTTGATTGACAAAGTTTTGATTTGTCTTTTGCAAGGCCTCTCGATTCAGCGTGGCAAATCCTTGATTGGGGATTTCAAGGGTTTTAATTTCGGCCATGAGCTGTTCAACGTACCAGATCGACAGATCGTCTTCACTAAATTCTGAATAGTATTTGCATCCGTGAAAATCCTCTGGCCCTAAATAGGCCGGATTGAGAATCGTTCGACTGATCAGGCCGTTGATCGTGGCATTTAACAAGGCCGATGGGATGATATAGTCTTCACTTGTGACGGCAACGGTGGCATAACCGCCAATGTCGGCTATGACATAGAGATCAGTGGCAATCTGTGTATTGTGCTTTTGATTAAAAACCGTTACCCATTTTTGGAGTTCTCTCGTAATCCCACCTTTGCCTGTCCAACCGTCAATAAAGACAATATCTTTGCCCTGTTTATCATGTTGAGACAGAATGTAGTGCAGGGCATTGGCATCTATCCCCCGATCCAGAATAATGGAGATAGAATAATGCGGTACGTTTCGGTTAAATAAATCTCGCAGCGTTCGTTTTAATAGCACGCCGACGGGCGTGCCGGCCCTGGCGAGGGAAACCAGCACGAGATTCTCTTTATCATTCAGTCGGTTAGCTAAGGCTAAAAGGTGTTGGGCCAGTTTGTGTTTATTCAATTCTAAGGCCGTGTAAAAAACGGCCTGGTACTGGGCTGAAGGGAGATATTCTTTGGGAATCATCTCACTATAATGCTTGCCTTCAACTTGCATGATTCTTTCCCTTTCCAAAACGTCTGTGTAAGTCATGGAAATGGGTTTTAATAAAAAGGAAATATCATCTGGCTCGTAACTACCACAAAACATGCTGTCTTCCATTAGGTTGTTGGGCTGAGAAAGAGTTCGATCACTTCACTGGCATACTGTTTGAGTTGTTCGGGTAAATCGTAGTTGTCCGGTAAAGTGGTTGTCTCATAACATAAGATGATCGTGTCATAGTGTTTTGGGTTATAGAAGAAATTGTCAATGTTTTCATGGTAGTTGTCTTTAAAAACCAGCTTGCCTTCCAGATCATTATCCACATTATAAGGGGCACGACTGGTGGCTTGCACATACACATCGACTTTGCCCTTTTCCAAATATTGGGCTATCAGAAAGGCCGGATACATACATTCGCCAGTGCCCAACACCAAGACTTTTTTATGGCGGAATGCCGTGATATCGACGTAATTTTGGCAAGCGATATCAAGGCTTTGGACACCCAATCGCCCAAAATTGTGGGGAATGATGGCATCTAAAATTTTGTCATCGGTTCCTTTGGCAACAGTGGGGTTTTTCAGGTGCATATTGGCTTTCCAGTTGAAACTGTAATAACCTTTATGCATACTGACACAAGTGATGCAGGGAATTTCATTGGGTATCCAGTCTAAAATAGCCGCGCCAATGAAACGCTCCACTTGTGGCAATTTTTCTCGTAATGGCTTGACGAGATTGGATAAGGTTTGGCCAGTGGAAAACTCATCATCAATGAGTACCACATTTTTGACTTGGTTTCGTAAATCACGCAATTTTGGATCGGCCGTCTCATAGAGTAAATGAGTTGGCGCGTGGCTATGTTCCTCTTGAAAGTTTAACCAAACCGGTTGTGATAGCTGATGATAAGTGGTGTGTATATAGAAGGCATTCGAGAGGCCTAAATGATGATAAACCCCATAGCCTAATCCTGCTGCCGCTTCTACTAAACCAATCACCAGGGTAGGTTGATCATCCAACACCGTTTTAATCCGATCCGCGAGTTGCGCGTACACGCTTTCCATCACGGAGGGTTTGGTGGGATAGCGGTGCCCTAGCACTTTACTCACGAAAACAAATCCTCTTTTCTTATTGGGGCGTGAGCTATAGCCAGTGAGTTTGTGTAGAATATGATGATTATCAGTGGTAATGTTTAACGTGCCCGTTTTAAGATTGATTTGCATCTGGTTTTGATTAGTCTCCATCATAATGAATATATATATAACGACAAGGATTTTTTATAATAAAGGATAAGTACTGTGCAAATAATGAACTTGTCAGCCTCAAGCTGTCACATTTAACCTATCTCACGCTTCGAGCCAGGGAAGGTTTTCAGATTAATTTTAATTGACTTAGCGTTCTTCGCGGCTTTGCGTGAGAATGAAAATGAACCGACAAAGTAGAAATATTTATCCTTTATTATAAACAATCCTTGTCGTTATACAATAATCTTTGTCGTTATATTTTACAACAAAACGCTCTCAATCCCGTCTTGCTTCACTTTTTTCAAAAAATCCTCTTGCCAATTTTGGCCCATTAAGGATTGTGCTAATTCGACGACAATGTAATTGGTTTCAATATCAAGATCATCGCGATATCGAGAGAGGCCTTGCAAACAAGCGGGGCAAGTGGTGAGTACTTTGACTGGCGCGGGTTTATCAAGCTTTTGGGTACATTGGTTGACACCTGTTCGTAATTCTTCTAGTTTGCGGAAACGCACTTGGGTGGCAATATCGGGCCGGGCGATTGCAAAAGTGCCGGCTTCTCCACAACACCGATCTGAAACTAAAACGGGTTGCCCCATCAATTGAGAAACCACTTGTTGCGGTTGATAATTTTTCAAGGGCGTGTGGCAAGGATCGTGGTAAAGGTATTGTCTATCTGATTTACCCTCTAAAGCAATCCCTTTTTCCATTAAGTATTCATGAATATCCAGTAGGCGACAGCCGGGGAAGATTTGTTGAAATTGGTAGCGCAACAGTTGATCCTGACAGGTGCCGCAGGAAACGATGACGGTTTTTATGTCCAGGTAGTTTAAGGTATTCGCGACGCGGTGGAAGAGTACCTGATTGTCAGTAGAGATTTGTTTGGCTTTGTCACTGTCACCATTCGCGTTTTGTGGGTAGCCGCAGCAGAGATAACCGGGGGCTAAAACGGTTTCTGTGCCCAATTCATATAGCATGGCGAGAGTCGCTAAGCCAACTTGAGTGAATAAACGTTCTGAACCGCAGCCTGGAAAATAAAAAACGGCTTCGCTGTCTTCATTGATTTTACCCGGATCACGTACTATGGGTACCAGGGTGTGATCTTCAACGCCTAATAAAGCACGCATGGCGTGTTTCGGTAAATGCTTGGGCAAGGGTTTTTTGACAAAATTGATCACTTGGGCTTGAAGCGCCATTTTACCGGTCGTCGCTTTTGGAATCCCTTTATTATCAATGATATGCAGTTTTTTGGCAAACCAATGCGCTAAGCGTTGCCCCTTGTAACCCCATTCCAGCATACTTTTACGCATTAATTTAATGCTAGTAGGGTGAGTGACATTGAGAAACATTAAGGCAGCCCATTTGCCAAGGTGAAATTCGCGCTTACCATAGTGTTTTAAAATTTGCCGCATTTGGATGGTGACTTCACCAAAATCAATGTTGACTGGGCACGGGGTTAAGCATTTATGACAAACGGTGCAATGATCAGCGACATCATTCATTTCATCAAAGTGCCGTAAGGAAATACCGCGCCGTGTTTGTTCTTCGTATAAAAACGCTTCTATCATTAACCCGGTTGCCAGAATTTTATTCCGTGGCGAGTACAGCAAATTGGCGCGAGGTACATGAGTATTGCACACCGGTTTGCATTTTCCACAGCGTAAACAATCTTTGACAGCGGTGTTGAGATCACCTAATGCACTGGCTTCTAATATCAGGGCTTCTTGTTCCAATAAGCGTAAGGAAGGCGTGTAAGCCTTTTGCAAATCCGCGCCGGGCAGCAGTTTATGTTGATTAAAATGCCCATTGGGATCGACTTTTTGTTTATAGACTATAAAAGCCTCTAGGTATTTTGGGGCCAGAAAGTGCAGTTTTGTCATGCCAATACCATGCTCTCCTGAAATGACACCACCGAGTTTTTCCACAATCGCCATAATCCGGGCAACAATCCGTTCCGCTTCTTGCAGCATTTCGTAATCATTTGAAAAGACGGGAATATTGGTATGCACATTCCCATCACCTGCGTGCATGTGTAAAGCGACAAATAAGCGGCTAGTGCGAATCGTGCCATGAATCTCATCCAATCTTTGCCGCACACCGGCTAAATTACCGCCCCTAAAAATGTCTTTGAGTGGCTTTGCCACGGCTTGCCGATAAGCAATCCGTAAAGTACGACGTTGCAAGAGGGTAAATATCCGTTCTTGAGGTTGAATGTTTTTACCAGGCTGGAAACTTAAAGCGGTTTTAAAAATCATGCCGTTAATGACTTCACTGGCCGGGGCATTCATCTGATCGATCAAGGTATGCCAAACTTCACGTATTTGTTCTAAATGGGTTTTGGCTGCTTGTTTTTTGGCCTCAATAATCGCGTCGTTTTCCTCACTGCGCCCATATTCTATCGATTCCCATTTCACGTCTTTTTGAAATTCGGGGGAATTGAGGTAATCCAAAACCGCCTCAATAATACGCAATTTATTGGCCGTGGATTGTTCGATATTGATGCGTTCAATTTCGTCGTTGTAATCCGCTAATCGTTCCAACGGAATAACGACATCTTCATTGATTTTAAAAGCATTGGTATGCGCCGCAATCGCGGCAACGCGGGCGCGATCTTGCCAAAATAATTGCTGTGCTTCGGGTGTCACGGCAATAAACCCTTCCGCTTCCCGCGCATTGGCTAACCGCACCACTTCAGAAGCGGCCGCAGCAACCGCTTTCTCCGAATCGCCAGCGATATCAATCAGCAATAACATTTTGGGTAATTCATGCTGAGGCGCTTTAGTGCTGTATTTCACAGCGCGGAGATAACGCTCGTCTAAATGCTCCATGCCCGTTAATAAGACATCGGGTTGTTTATCGAAATAAGCTTTGGTTTCGACAATGGCGGGAACCGCTTTTTTTAAATCGCTCCCAAAAAACTCTAAACAAACCGTGCGGAGATATTTTGGTTTGGGATGCAAAATAAACACGGCCGAGGTGATTAAACCATCGCACCCTTCTTTTTGAATAGCGGGCAAGCCGCCTAATACTTTATTGGTGACATCTTTACCTAAACCCGGTTTGCGTATTTCAGTACCCGGTATGCGTAAGATTTCAGGTTCACCAAGCGGCGTTTTGCCATCGGTTTGATAACGAGTGATGCTAAATTCGACGATATCAGTGGCTTGAATTTTACCGAAATGATGATTTAAACGTTCCACCTCTAACCATTCTGCATTCGGTGTCACTAAACGCCAAGACAGCAAATTATCCAAAGTGCTGCCCCACTGCACCGCTTTTTTGCCGCCCGCATTCATGGCAATATTGCCACCGATGGTAGAGGCATTTTGAGAAGTGGGATCAACGGCAAAAATCGCATTATGCCCGGCCGCCTTTTCCGCCACACGTTGCGTCACAACACCGGCCTGTACGCGAATCCTTTTCACTTTGCCCTGATAAACTTCAATCTCATCCAAAGCGTCTAACTTTTCGGTATTGATAACAGCACTTTTCGCTGACAAAGGAATCGCGCCACCGGTATAACCCGTACCCCCACCACGAGGAATCAGGGTTAATTGTAATTCAATACAAGCCGCAACCAAAGCAGCGACTTCTTGCTCAGTATCAGGAAAAATCACGACTAAAGGATATTCAACACGCCAGTCAGTGGCATCGGTGACATGCGACACGCGAGAGAAGCCATCAAAACAAATATTATCCTTGCGCGTCACTTTAGATAAACGTTTCAAGGCAGTTCGACGTAACTGATATTGATCGGCCAACCATTGCTCAAAGCTTTTCACCGCATCGATGGCATCAACAGCCAATTGTAAAGCGAGTTGATTACCATTAGCGCGTAATTCAATTTGCTTTAACCGGTGATAAAGGGCATGAATTAAAGAATCGCGACGTTTGCGATTCGCTAATAAATCGTCTTGAATGAAAGGGTTACGTTGAATAACCCACACATCCCCTAAGACTTCAAATAACATACGCGCCGAACGCCCAGTGCGGCGTTGCCCACGCAATTTATTTAAAACGTGCCATTGTGACTCGCCTAACAAACGAATAACGATTTCACGATCCGAAAAGGAAGTATAATTATACGGAATTTCACGAATACTAATTTGAGAAGACATGTTTATTTGTTAATGGTTAATGAGTTGAGAATTTTGATTATATTCTATAAAAGGGCTTCACCCCTAATTTCATTCGGGTTTTCTGTCAATTTATAACGCAAGAGGCGCAAGAGACGCAAGAGGCGCAAAAGATGTTAAGATATTTTTAGAATGAGTTATATTCACAAAAGCGGACAACTATAATGTTAAACATTGAGGTTAAATATGATAGAAACACAAATTTATCTCACTGAAAAAGAAAGCGATTCCTTACAACGCCTTGCTAATCAAATGGGCAAAACACCAAATGGACTCATTCAAGAAGCGGTGGC
>JAYQWI020000591.1:0-4365 GCA_035871815.2 Candidatus Parabeggiatoa communis | reverse complement strand
ATAAGGGGGGATCAAGTGTGGCTAAATTGCCCATGACACCTTCATTGATAAATTTTTTCAGCGTTGGCATTTTGCCCGCATCTATCAAAGGGTGTATGATTTTCCAATCGGCGGCATCCCAACCGATGAGTAAGACTTTTTTATTAGCCATTTGTTTCTGCCTCAGGGGGTTTTTCATCGTTTTCTGACGATTTGCGATACCAATGCGAAGGTTCACCCGCTTCTTTACGGGCTTGCTTGCCGCCAGGCTTTAATGCCGACAGCGCCTAAAGCTAACAAACCTAAGGCCCCTGAAGGTGGGATATCCATTTCTTTACCGTCTTCTGTGATTAATCTCAATTTTAGAGGTTCATCTGGGATATTGTTCATCATAGTTGTATTTTACTTCGCTATTAAAATGGGGTAGATTTTGCCACGGAAAAACACGAAAAAACACGGAAAAATTCATTCCGTGCTGTGTTTTTCCGTGGCATTATAAATTAACGATAAC
This sequence comes from Candidatus Parabeggiatoa communis, assembly GCA_035871815.2. Taxonomy (GTDB): domain Bacteria; phylum Pseudomonadota; class Gammaproteobacteria; order Beggiatoales; family Beggiatoaceae; genus Parabeggiatoa; species Parabeggiatoa communis. The sequence goes on along the minus strand of JAYQWI020000591.1, from coordinate 3,875 downwards.
AACTTAATTGTAGCTTGATTGACTTATGAATCAGGGCTAAAATGAGAGTGTTTCAAATGACTGAGAGGTGAATTGAATGACAAAAAACACCCAAGAAGCCACCCATTCTGGCCAATTTAGTCTAATTCCCGGCGTTAGCTGCGATGTCTATATAGCTAATAATGGTGAAGCTCTTATGAGTGAGCGCGGGTTTGCTAAAGTGTTGGGAATGAAACAAGCCTCTTTGCAGGGCATGGCTAACAACGGGCTTCCAAAAATGCTTAAACCGTTTGTTGATGAGGGTTGGGCATTGCAGACACATTTGGTAAAAGTGACGGCCAAAAATAGCCCGTATAAAGGCCGCAACATTGTGGCTTATACTAGCGATACCATTGAAGCGATCATACGCGCTTATGCAATAGCCTTGGTAAATGAGGCATTACGGACAAATCAACGACATATTGGGGTTAGATGTCTGACCCTAATTTGTGCGTTTATTTTAACCTCATTAGAAGCCGCCATAAAAGAGGCATGTGGTTTACCAGTTGACATCCTCAAAACGGCACAACAACATTATTTGTCTGCGGTGACATTACTCAAAGCGCAAGGTTTTACTTTTTCAGTTGCTAACGATATTGCCACCAAAAAAGATTTGCTCAAGCATTTTGGAGTCACAACATCTAAGCTTGAGAGTTTTTTGAAGAAATCACGCGATGAGATTGTAGCAATTAAACTTGATCGTGCCACGATTTTTGCGACAGGTTCTAATGCCCCAACTATGAATGGTTATTCTGCCGAAAATGTGGGCAAAATCGCACTGTACATGAGTAGCAAAATTCAGAAGCAATTGCAAATAGATGTATTTGGTGAAGGTAATGTACTTACCGAAATGGGTGCCTTAGCTAAACCCAAAACAAAAGGCCAGATAGAATGGCTGAAATCATTGAAGATAATGTTTAAAGGGTTTGATTTTAAACACAATTATCAATTTGATGAATACCGGCCCGATTATTTGATTGAGGAGTTAAAGTTATGTCTTGAGCTTAACGGCTATGACAACCACGCTGGTTACGATCCGGATGCTGAACGAGCCAGAGAAAAGGTTTTCTTAAATGAAGGTTATGGAATCCTGCGTTTCCATCATCAAGTTGACTGGGAAGATTTAGCCAATGGCATTCTGCACTCTAAAGTGGGAACCGTTGTCAAGCGATATAATATAGGTGACGCTTATCGTGAGACTCCACTTACGGCTACACATTATGGACAAGCAGAGTTTGCTTTTGGTGTTCTTTGTGATGTGTATGTTCTTAGCGACGGTAGTACAGTGTTTAGTGAACGCGGGGCTGCTGACTTATTTAACATACATAAAAAATCTTTACGGAGCATGGCGGTTAACGGGCTTCCAAAAACCCTAGAACCGTTTGTAGGTAAGGGATTCCACATGACAGTTAACTCGGTCAAAGTGGTGGCGGATAACTGCCCTTATAAAGGTAGGGGAATTACGATTTATGATAGCAAGAGTATTGAGACTATCATACGTGGTTATACGTTGGCATCAGCGAGTAACGCACTACGGGCCAACCAGAAACACATTGGTAAGAGATGTTCGATCTTGGCTTGTGCTTTGAGCAAATCTGCTATAACCAGTGTTATCCAACAAGTGTGCCATTTTACTCCCCAAGTCCAGCAAACTATTCAGCAGAATTATCAAGATGTTACAAAGTCGATTCTGGATTTAGGATTTAAATGTTCGGCTGGTAATCAAATTGCTATCAAAACGGATATGACTAAGTTTCTTGAAGTTCCATTAAGTACGCTTAATTATCATCTGGGCAAACACCGTGATGTAATTGAACCAATTCAGCTTGATAGTACCACGATTCAGTCGCTGGGTTCTAATGCACACTGCATGAATGGTTATCATTTGGATGATGTGGGTAAAATAGTGTTAGGCATGGATTCGGTGATTGGAATTGATTTGAAAGAACAGATATTTGGTAAGCATAGTTCTTTGGATAAGTTGGAACACGATGGCGAGATAGAATGGCCGCAATCGTTGGCTAGAGTTTTTGCTGGGTTTACTTTGCAGCAAGAATGTGTTATCGCTGGAAATACGGTTAATTTTGTGGTAAAAGAACTTAACTTGATTTTGGAATTTGAGAATAAGCAATCAGTGGAACGATCGCCGCTTTTGTTAAGTCAAGGTTATCATGTCGTTCATTTTAAGCAACAATGGGAAATCTTTCTGAATAGACTTTGGTATAGCCTATTTAAGAAAAACAATGCTAAAGTTATTCCTATTTCTCCTAATAATTCACCGTCTGCGACGGTTATGGGATAGTTGACAGTTGTTTCGGGAAATCCGCTTTGCGGATTTCTCGAAACCAACATTTCCTCGTTTCTATGTTCCAATGCGACAATTCACCGGACACTGGCGCGTCTCGACTGGGTTCTAACAAAGGCGCGTGGGAACCAGAAGTAAACTACTCAGTCAATGTCAGTTCAATCACCTCTTCTTGCGAATAGACAATCATTCCATCAGACAGCCTATACCCCAAGTAAACTTGCACCTTTCCTTTAATCTCAAGTGGATTGTTCCAAATGGGCACAGAAACAACGGGAACCAAGGCCGTTTTTGATTGGAAGGCCACTAATGATGATGGCGCACCATCCCAAGGCAACGGCGTACCATTGCTGTCTAGCATGTAAAAGCTTGGCAATCTCGCTCCCGGTGAGGTGTAGGCAGCTACGACCAAAATATCGGCCCGTTTTCCAATGTGTCTCACATCGGTTAGCACATTACCGTGAATAGAAACGTTTTTATGCGGGTCTCTCTTGAGTGTGAGTTTCTTACTATAGCGTTCTTTACGACTACCATCAGTGCCCATTCTAGCGCCACCTTCTAATCTTGCCCAAGTAGAAACTCGCGATCCTTGTTTGTCAAGGGCTGCGAGGCCTTTAAGCTTGGGTAGCGTTTCGATGCCTTTCGTGGCTTTATGCTGCTGGTGAACTTCAAAAGTGACACTGTCATCCAGCGTCACGCCTTCTTCAAATCTGAGATTGTCGCCAATAACCAGATTGCTGAGATGACTGTTCGCACGAATGGTGACGTTTTCTAATCTGGTGTACGTGTTTTGGAAAGGGGTACCGGTAATCTGGCCGCTTAAGGTGACTTGAGCTTTTAGTTGATTGTTGGCTGTTGGCTGTTGGCTGTTGGCTGGGTGGTCTTTCTATTTCCGCTCTCCTGCACTAGCCATTTACCTAATTCATTATAAACGCGTTAGGTTTTATCTCGTGCCGCTTTCGCCGCTATTTCCTGTAATGACGTTTGTATCATATATTCCAATTATTCCTACTGGTTGATATGCCTTTACAGACGACATAACTTTGCCCACCCCTTCCCGGCCTGTGAACGGCACTACCGTCTCTTCGTCTATGAGTGAGTCTGACTCCCTATATGTCAGAAGGATTCCTGACTGAAGGGTTGGGTAAACCGACCTCTTTCAAAATATATTGTCTATTTGCGTTCTCAAATCAAGGGGGGTCAGTTATCAGTTATCAGTTATCAGTTATCAGTTATCAATTTATTTTGATAGAACGCTGATTTGACTGATTGTCATGATCTACGCAGATTTTAATCAGCGTCAATCAGTGGCCATCATGACAATCTGCGTTCTATCCTAGATTTAACGAATTTGAAAGCGAACAATTTTTTTCTACTTATGTTGATTTGAACGCTTGTTGGTTTAAAATAGTCTAAAATTGTGAACAATAAATACTCAAATCATGTCTAATTTAAACCAAATCACGATCAAAGGTTTTAAGTCAATAAGCACATTAGAGCGTTTTCCATTACGTGCTTTGAATTTACTCATTGGTGCGAATGGTGCCGGTAA
>JAYQWI020000590.1:0-4275 GCA_035871815.2 Candidatus Parabeggiatoa communis | reverse complement strand
GAAATTAGCTATTGGTAATCATGTTAGATGGATTTGGACGCTAACAAATCAACAAAACTATCTTGATGGTTTACAGTTTGAATTTGCTGATAATGTCAGTCAAAAATCGGTAATTATTCAACTGCTCGCTATTGCATCTCGGATTGATATAAAAACGGTGCATTGAAGTTCAAGTCGGTGACAAAGTCCTCTCAATCGACGAAAGAACCGAAATCACCAGCTACCAACCCGTCATGGCCGTGATTCAAGGCGAACAGCGATATCAACTCATCAAGATAACGCTAGATTCAGGCAAATCCATCGAAGCCACAGCCGAACACCCTTTTTATATCAAGGGTAAAGGTTGGAATCCTGCCAACAGCCTCAAAGTCGGCCAAGCCTTGCAACTGCACAATGGCAGCACCGTCGTTATCAAGGAAATTGATACCAGTATGCGCCTTGAAAAGGTGTATAATCTCACCGTCGCCAATACCCATAATTACTTTGTGGGTGATGATGGGGTGTTGGTGCATAATTGTATTCTTGGTGATATCAGAAAAAAATTGAGCAAATTTGAGTCGATATTAAGTTTGCTGAGTATTTTAGCAGAGGAAGGAGATGCTGCTCGTGGTAGAAATACAGAACAAAATTCTAGAAAAACGGCAGATCAACATGCTGAAGAAACTACCCATAAGAAGAAGAAAAGTAGTGGCGACGGTAACAATAACCGAAAGGAGGAATGGGGACGACATAATAGTCATAACAAAAATAAAAGCCCTGGACCACCAAAACGTAGGAAATTTCCTATTCCTTGGTAAGCAAGCTCGGGTGTGTCCCACTTCGCTGCGAGCCAAGGATGGCGTGTAGTCTCTGGCAGCTAGGCATTTTTTCAAAAATGCCGGACTGTGCAGAATCATGGGGGAACGATTTCTGTTCCTATTCGATACATGTTTAATACCGTACTGACCAAACATCCGTGGTACTTTGGTTCAAGATATAATGGGCATGGATGCTCATTATGTAACTCTTTGACCCGTGACACTATTTTTAATGATAAATGATCTCTTTTTGTTTCATTTGCAGCCCATCAAAAAATGGATATGCAAATTTTTCTCTATCAATTCAAGTGATTGTTGAACAGTCTCTCCTTTCCTGAACTTGAGTCGATTAAAGTGCCCTTCAACATGTCAAAGTTGGTAGGATAAGTGGGCCCTTTAACGATAACGATGAATGTCAGCGCGTGGGAACTAGGAAGATTGATTTTGGAAAAAACAAACATATCATCCATATTGCACCACTACCCAAGGTTCATTTATCACCCATATTTCAGGACGACTACTCATTCTATAAAGTAAATAGAAGAAACCATGCAAAACAATAAAATTACTGATTCCTTAAAAGTTGCCATAGACCGAATCCCAGAACCAACTGCCACGTTAGTGGGTAGAACCGAAGAATTGACTCAAATTAAGACTGCATTTGCGGGAAATGAGACACCGATTGTGACAATTGTGGCTCGGGCTGGGGTTGGGAAATCGGCATTGAGTTGGGAGTGGTTGCAACAGATGCAGCCAGATTATGGTGGGGCTGAATTGGTGTTTGGCTGGTCGTTTTATAGTCAAGGTTCACATCAAACGGCTACTTCTTCAGCGCCGTTTTTTCAAGCAGTGTTGCCGTTTTTTGGTTTTCCGGGAAAATGGCCTCTTGATGAAATTGAGAAAGCGAGGGCTTTGGCTGAGTGTTTGCGGAAAAAGCGGTCAGTGTTGATTTTGGATGGTTTAGAGCCGTTGCAACATCCGGCTCATATTCAGGATGGTGAGTTGGCTGATGTGGCGATTAAGGAGTTGTTGCGGTGTGTGCAGTATTATGGTTTAGGTGGCCAGAAAAATTTAGTGCTGATTTCTTCACGTCAGCCGCTGGTGGAGTTGGCGCATTGGCAAGGTCATCAGAAGTTGGATTTGCAAACCTTAGCGATTGCCGATGGGGTTAAGTTATTGCAAAATCTGGGTTGTGAGGGTAGTTTAGCAATGTTGCAAGCCGCGAGTCGTGACCTGGGTGGCCATGCGTTGGCTTTGGTGTTAATGGGGCGGTTGTTGAAGGAACGTTTTGCTGGCCAGATTGAGAGTCGGGATCAGTTGCCGACTTGGTTTGAAGGTGAACAAGAAGGTGGTCATGCGTTGCGGGTGTTGCGGTATTATGATGAGGTTTATTGGCGGGATGCTCACTTTTTTAAGCGGATGTATCAAAAGTTATTTGGGGATGCACCAGAACGGGTATTGTTGCAGTTACTGGGTTTGTTTGACCGACCGATGGGTGAGTTGGAAAGGCGGGTTTTGTTTGCTAAAGCTAAGCTGGCCAAGCCGTTGGCTAAGTTGAATGAGAAGGAGTTGCTGTCTGTTGTAAAACGTTTGGAGCAAGCGGGTTTGTTGTTGCAATGTGAGGGTGAACGACGAGAGTGGGATACGCATCCGTTGATTCGGTCTTATTTTGGTTCGACTTTGCGGGATAAACAACCCAAATTATATCGACAGGCTCAGTTGGTGTTGTTTGAGTATTATCAATCAGTGCCAGATAAATCACAGCCGGAGACTTTAGAAGAGTTGGAACCATTGTACCGGGCAGTGGTGCATGGGTGTTTGGCGGGAGAATATATCAAAGCACGAAAAGAGGTCTATTGGGAACGTATTTTGCGAGGTGATGAAGGTTACAGTAGCAGTCAACTCGGTGCCTATTCCCATGATCTCACGGCTCTGGCTGCTTTTTTCCCGGCTGGTTGGAATAAACCGATTCTAACCACTTCCAAATTGAAAACTGGGTTAGTCAAACGAATCGATTTAAATACTATAGAACCCATTGATTCATTACCTATTTTTCTAAGAAAAAGATATAGGGGGTTAGCTAGTTGGGCATTCTTGTTGGGAGATGCGTCTTTTTGTTTGATGTATCTCGGACGGCTGACTGAAGCCATTGTGCCAAGGCAGATAGATATAGAAATTCGTGACAAACTAAAGGATTGGGAAGAAGCGGCCAAATCTGCTGGACACCTCGTGGTTTTATACCGGTCAAGAGGCCAACTTCAAGAGGCCAAGCAAGTTGCTCAACAAGCTCTTTTTTATGCGGATAAAACGGATAACTTATTTCATCAAATGAGCAGTCGTACCAAACTTGCTGCTATATTACATCGACAAGGCGATTTAGCAACCGCTTTAGAACAGTTTAAGATAGCTGAAAAAATCCAAGCTAAAAGACAATCTGATTATCCTTGGTTGTATTCGTTCTCAGGTTTTCAATATTGTGCCTTATTATTAGACCAAGCAACGAATACAACGGCTCTAAAATCCGTGTTAGATCGAGGTCAGTATGCTTTAGAAATTTCTAAGCGAAATAATTGGTTATTGGGAATTGCGCTTGACTATTTAACCATTGCCCGCTCCCGAACTTCCAAAGCTTCCAAACTCAATTTGTTCAACCAAGCTGTACAGAAAGTGCGTAAAGCCGGAAGTGTTATAGATATACCTGAAGTCTTGCTGGCCAGTGCTAAATTTCACCGTCTACAAAAAAATTTCAAACTCGCCCAACTAAACTTAGACGAAAGTTTTGATATCATCTATCGCTGTGGCATGAAATTATACCAAGTTGATGCTCTATTGTTGCAAGCCAACCTTAACCTTGACCAAAAACAACCTGCTGAATACAAGCCGATTAAAAACCTAATCACCGTAACAGGTTACCATCTCCGTGCTCCAGAATTAGATTTACTTGCAGCCAGAATCGCTCTTTACAACCAAGACCGCAATAAAGCCCAACATTATTTACAACAATCTCGGAAAAAATTAGAAAAAATGGGCTATTGGGGATTTTTATCAGAATGGAAAAATGTACAGAGCCTGTAGCCAGCCAGTAGGGTGGGCAACGTCTTTTTGTTGCCCACCATTTCGATCCCAAAATCTTTGCGATTTTTATCGTTCCCACGCTCCAGCGTGGGAACGCATACCACGACTCTCCAGCGTCGAGTTTCGTTATGATGACAATGGGAAAATCATCAGGGCGAACCTGCGTCTTCGCCCTTTAGTTTGCTCTTTAGAAATTATTGACCTGAAAATCTATAAAACAGTTTCAGTCGTTGCCAAATTATCAGAATCTGATTTTTTGAGTGATATTTTGATCAGCAAACTACCCTCTTCTTGCTTTATTTCCGGAATTTCAAGAAAATCTTGACCTTTTAGCGATTTAACTGAAAGCGTTTGGCTACCACTTTTCAGGTTCTGATTTTTTATGGCATCATATAAAACGGTT
>JAYQWI020000589.1:0-6173 GCA_035871815.2 Candidatus Parabeggiatoa communis | reverse complement strand
AAGAACTGCAAGTCCAGTCAGAGGAATTACAAGCCCAACAAGAAGAAATGCAACAAATTAATGAACAGTTGCAAACGCAAAGGGAGGAACTTGACGAAAAACAAGAGGCACTTCTACACAGCAATGAGGAGTTGCAAAAGCAGGCTGAAGAATTGCAAAGTCAATCGGAGGAGTTACAAACACAACAGGAAGAATTAAAGCAAACCAATGAAGAGTTGGAACATCGCACCCAAGAATTAGAAGGCCAAAAAGAGGCGATTCAACAAAAAAATATCGCCCTAGTAACCAGCCAAATGGAGATGGAAAAAGCGAGAGCGGCGATTGAAATCAAGGCCCAAGAATTAGAATTAGCCAGCCAGTATAAATCCGAATTTCTGGCCAATATGTCGCATGAACTCCGCACCCCTTTAAATAGTTTGCTGATTCTATCGCAGCTGTTAGCGGATAATAAACCGGGCAATTTGACCGACAAACAGGTTGAATATGCTCAGACGATTCAGAGTGCGGGTTCTGATTTGCTGACACTGATTAATGATATCTTGGATTTATCCAAGGTTGAAGCGGGTAAAATGGAAGTCAATATTGAACCGTTATCGTTGAGCGATTTGATAGAAACACTGGAACAAAAATTCAGGCCATTAGCGCAAAAGAAAGGCCTGGCTTTTCAATTCCAAATAGCTGACGATGTGCCAGCGGTTTTACAAACTGACGTGCAGCGGCTGAAACAAATCTTGAATAATCTGTTATCCAATGCCTTTAAGTTCACGGAGCAAGGCGAAATCAACTTGACTATCCAATCCCAATTATCCCTACCTTTTCAAAAACAGGGCGAATCGCAATCGGGCCATTTTATTGCCATCAGCGTTAAAGATAGTGGAATCGGTATTCCTCAAGATAAACAACAACTTATATTTGAAGCTTTCCAACAAGTCGATGGTACAACCAGCAGACGGTATGGGGGAACAGGCCTCGGTTTATCCATTTCACGGCAATTAGCGAGATTGATTGGCGGTGAAATGACGCTAGAGAGTGAAGCCGGTTCGGGCAGTACGTTTACCTTGTATTTACCAGAAATATTGTCTGTTCCTGAGCAGAGCACAAAGCCTAAAACGATTCAAGCGGTTTCAAAACCCGAACCGAGTGCTTCTGAAATCGAAGCCTTAAATAATATAGCTTCTGAAACCGAAAGCGATTTACCCGTGATTGACGATAGAGCAACACTCAAACCGGATGATAAAACGCTTCTGATCATTGAAGATGATCGTAAATTTTCCACTATTCTCTTAGACTTGGGACATGAAAAAGGCTTTCAATGTCTGATTGCTGAAGAGGGGCGAATCGGCCTCCAATTCGCTCAAGAATACCTGACTCATGCCATTATTCTTGATATTAATTTGCCCAACCTAGATGGTTGGGGGGTGCTGGAAAGACTGAAAGACAATTCCCAAACCCGGCATATTCCAGTGCATTTCATTTCGGCTGCGGATCAAAATACCTTAGATGCCACTAAAATGGGGGCCATCGGTTTTTTGCGTAAACCCGTGAACATGGCACAACTGGGAGAAGTATTCAAAAAAATAGAACAGTTTATTATCAATCCGATCAAAACCGTTTTAATCGTTGTCGATGTGGAACCGCATCAAGAAAAAATTCTGGCATTAGTAAGCGGTGATAATATTCAAACCACAGTAGCGGTATGCTCTTCAGCCGCTTTAGGCCATCTAAAAAACACACGATTTGATTGTATTATCCTAGATATGGATATAGAAAACGGTTCCGGCCGCCAACTCTTGGAGAAAATGCAGCAACAAGAAGGCTTATGCCAAACGCCCTTGATTGTCTATGCGGATCGGGATTTAATCCCTGAAGAAGAGGCGTTATTACTGCAATGTGCCGATCACCTCCCTATAAAAGCGGTGAGTTCATCAGAACGTTTATTAGACGAAGCGACTTTATTTCTCCATCAAGTCGAAGCCAATTTACCGGCCCCTAAACGCCAAATGCTACGCATGGTACATGACAAAGAATCGATATTAAATCAGAAAAAGGTTTTGATTGTTGATGATGATGTACGCAATGTGTTTGCCTTAGCCACCGTGCTGGAAGAAAGAAACATGGAAGTGATAGCGGGCAACAATGGTTTAGAAGGTTTTGAATTATTAGAAGAAAATCAAGATGTTGCGATAGTCTTAATGGATATTATGATGCCAGAAATGGATGGTTACGAAGCCATGCGGAAAATCAGACAGCAACCCCAATACCGCAAATTACCGATAATCGCCCTAACCGCCAAAGCCATGAAGGGCGATAAAGCGAAATGTATTGATGCCGGCGCGAATGACTATTTATCCAAACCCGTCGATACCGATAAACTGATTTCGTTGATGCGCGTGTGGTTGTATCGGTAATCTTGGATGAGTGGTGAGATTGATAAAACGCTGATTATCATGATGAGACTGATTCGCGCTGATAAAAGTTCAGTGTTAATCATGACAATCAGCAGATGCCAGCTTGTTAATATGCCAATTTATCCAACAATCCGCAGTGCGAAGTAGGGCACCAAATTGAAGAAAAAAATGCACATCTTAAATAAAAGCATACCCGCATAGTGAATGCCATTAAACTGCTCAAGTGTCAATTCAAACCATTTACTGTGTAAACGATATGCCCAGTTATGTGCCAGTAATAAAAACAAGAACCACCAAAGCAGCAACCCCAGATTGATGATTGCACACCAGCCCAATACATTTCTAACTAACTCTAGTTCCATCATTTTTTCTCCAGTTGATATGAATTATTGCGGCAAACTAAAGTTTGCCCTCCGAACTATATTAAGATAATAACATAATACTGAGCCCCTTTGCGCCTTTGCGCCTTTGCGTGATAATCATTATTTTAATCTCACGCTTCGCGCTAAGAGGCTAATCATTATGAACTCCTGAACGCCATTCAACAACCCCAATACAGTTTAACCCCAATGAAATTGAATAGAATACAACTCAAAGGCTTCAAATCCATTCATAATATAGACTTGGAACTCAGACATTTGAATATACTGATCGGCCCAAATGGAGCAGGTAAATCCAATTTTATCCACTTTTTTCGTTTTATGAATAAGCTCGTACAACAAGACTTGCAATTCTTTGTAGCGATTCAGGGAGGCGCAGACGGTTTTTTGCATTTTGGCCGTAAAATGACTGAGGCTATCGAAATCCATTTGTTATTTAACGCTAATCGCTATACTTGTATTCTAGTGCCCGATCAAACGGGAAAGTTAATTTTCAAAGCAGAATATTGTCAACCCTTGAACGTGGGCGATTCGGAAGGCATCAAAACCTTAGCCAATCGTGGCGATAAAGAATCGGGTTTGCCCAATAAATTAAGCAACAGTGCCAACGCAATCAAAAGTGATTTATCGGATTGGCAAGTTTATCATTTTCACGATACCAGTGATACCGCTAAAGTCAAACAAGCCGGCCCGATTCATGATAATGAACGCTTACGCCCCCAAGCCGAAAATCTAGCCGCCTTCCTGTTCTCAATACAAAACACTGAACACTATCGAAAAATTGTGCAAACGATTCAACGGGTTGCGCCTTTCTTTCAAGACTTTATTCTCACACCAGAAAAAACGCATCAAGACAGTATTCGACTACGCTGGAAACATCGTGGTACTGATGATTATTTCGATGCGAATGCCTTTTCCGATGGCACCTTACGATTTATCTGTTTAACCACGCTGCTTCTTCAGCCACGTTTACCGACGATGATTCTGCTAGATGAGCCAGAACTGGGTTTGCACCCGTATGCCATGCAATTGTTAGCCGGCATGATGCGTAGCGTGGCTAACCGAACCCAGATTATCGCCTCCAGTCAATCCGTGACACTCGCTAATCAGTTTGAATGGTTTGATTTAATCATTGTCGAACAACTGGATAATGCCTCACAATTCAAACGGCTTTCAGAAGGGCCACTCAAAGTGTGGCTAGAAGACTATCGTATAGGCGATTTGTGGGAAAAAAACCTGATTGGAGGCACGCCATTATGTTAAGAATTGGCATCAGTGTGGAAGGCGCGACGGAACGAGAATTTGTTCATCAGGTGATCAGTCCTTATTTCTCAAAAAGGGAGATTTTGATAACGCCAGTGCCAATGAATGGCAATATCAGTCTTGATCGTATTCGCCATGAACTGCCAGCCTTATTGGGCAGTTTGGATATCGTAACCACCTTTTACGATTTGTATGGTTTCAAGCGACGTCAAGGAAAAAGTGCCGAAGAATTGGGGCAGGCAATGCTTAAAAATGTTAAACCGAAATGGCAAGCAAGGCTTATTCCGTATGTCCAACAGTATGAATTTGAAACATTGGTATTCAGTGAACCGGCAATCGTTGCAATCGAACTTGGTGAAGCAGATAAACAAAATCAGATAGAAGCGATTGTCCAAGGAGCTGGCGAACCTGAAGAAATTAATGATGGTGTTTCGACTTGTCCATCAAGGCGGCTCAAAGCCCTCTTTCCTCATTATGACAAAAAATTTCACGGCCCGAGCATTTGTCAGCGCATTGGTTTGAACAATATACGCCGTGCTTGCCCCCGTTTTAACGGCTGGTTAATTAAACTGGAAAAAATCGATTATTAATAAGGCCTTTTTTAATCATCAGCGTCAATCCTGATCATCAGCGTCATCAGTCTTCTATCAAAACGGTTTTTTTAAATCAGCGTCAATCCTGATGAGGGTTATCAGCATTCTATCAAAATAAATAATGAGTCTATAATTACATTGTATCAAAATTCACTCAACCTAATAGGAAAAACCATGAGCCCATTACGCACCTATCTCAACGATTACATTCAAACAGTGCAAACCTTGCAAGCGCAATATGCGAACAGTCAAGATGTGTTAACAGCGGCCGAAACAAAATGGGGCGATAACGATCCGCGTTATGTCATATTATTAGAAATGCGATTGACTGAGGTGCCCCATGCCGCGGCGACAAAATGGAATACGCCACCTGATGAGCCAACCCAAGATGCCATCAGCCTTGAAGCGCAACCGAATGAACTCATTGACTGGTTGCCCATTTGTATGGAAAGCTTACAAAATTTACTGGCAAACGCAACCGATGACGCGGCCTTATTAGAAAAGGCCAAAAAATGGGGGCCTGACAGTAATGGCTATTTACTCGTCACTGAGTACAACGGTTCAGAAGAATAAACGAATTTATTTTCATCACGCAAAGCCGCTAAGACGCTAAGATAATAAATAATACTGAGCACCGAAGCGCCTTTGCGCCTTTGCGTGAGATTGGTTTAAGATCGATCCCGCCTTTGAAATTGATTTATTTTCGCGAAGGTGCCGCTTGGAGTGCCTTTGCTGCCTGTCAGAGCGAATATGAGCATTTAGTGGCCGAAGGCGACACTGAGTGATTGAACTGATTTTCGCTGATTTTTAATTAAGAACTAATATGGAGACTCTCAATATGTTTAAACAAGCCCTTACTTTCCAAGATGCTTTGGAAGTGGTTGAATCTTTACCTGAATATCAACAAGAAAACCTGTTAGATATTATTCGGCACCGTTTAATAGATCATAGACGACATTTGTTGGCAGAAAGCATTAAACAAGCGCGACAAGAATATGCCAGAGGAGAAGTAAAAAAAAGGGGGAGTGTGGCGGATTTGATGAAGGAGATTTCTGAATGAGAACACAATTTTTTACAGTTGTTACTCACAAAAAGAAAATACCTATTAAAGAAGCCATTGCCCAAATCAATGATTGGCAAAATATTTTTCGCACCGTTTCAACAACACCATAGCCCCTTTGCGCCTTTGCGCCTTTGCGTGAAAATTTTGCTTTGGCCCAATTTTCGTTCCAAATTTATTTTGCTGCTCTTTCCGTGCAAAATTTATTTTACTTATTGACGATTTTCGTACAAAATTTATTTTGCGGCCTATTTTTCGTACAAAATTTATTTTGCCGTGCATTTGGAGTGCAAAATTTATTTTGACTTTTTTCGTTCCAAATTTGCGATGACCCTTTTTTTGGGAATGCGCCCGACGCAAAAGACGCAAAAGAAATTCCCTTTGCGCCTCTCGCGCCTCTTGCGCCTCTTGCGTTATTTAATTTCGCAAAAATTCGCGAAGGTTGACGATAACTGATAACTGATAACTG
>JAYQWI020000588.1:0-2962 GCA_035871815.2 Candidatus Parabeggiatoa communis | reverse complement strand
ATAACGCAAGAGGCGCAAGAGACGCAAGAGATGCTTCGATTTTTTTGTGAGAGCGTCTTTAGCTGTCAAAGCGCGTTTATTTCTTTTTCAATCAAACCAATTGCATTCGACATAAAACCGGCATAAAGTTTAATGCTCTTTCATAATGACAATTAACAAGGTGGTACCATCGGGTTGCTCAATTTGTTGAATATCGACAAACTCAGTGCGTTCAAGCAAAGTTTGCGTTGCTAAAGTCTTTTGCACGGTTGAGAGATTGATTACGGTACTTTTTATTAAATCATAAACCGTATTAGTCGTTACCCCTATCGCAATACCGCCGAGCAAAGTGAGTGCCTTAGCCGCAGAAGAGTCAAAATCCACTGCTGCACTATCCGTTTGTGCCTCTGCCACCGTTTTACAATCCGCCGAATCATTCCAAGCCGCCACAAAATCAGCGGGATTAATTTCTAAGCGTGGATCAAATCTAATTTGATAATCACTCATAATAAATAGATCATAACTCCAAAAGTTGAGAGTACGTGGTTGGGATTTAGTACAACGGATTAGCGAAACGAAGTTCAGCGAAGCTAAATAAACGGATTGATAAGTCGGGCATTTTGTTCGTTCTCAGAATCACTTAAAAAATCCGGTAATGAAGTCAATCCGCTGTACTAAAGAGACAAGAATAAACCATAAGAACTACAAGGATTGTATATAAAATAGGATTAGATTTTTAATCAACCCCTCCGCCTTCTGTCTATCCGCCTCCGCCCCTTGTGGATAACTTTGAAAATGACGCAGGGCAGCCCGGGCATATTCCAGTGCGTCGGGAAGGCGGTTGGCATCTTGTAGGGCAATGGCGACATTGCGACGAGTTTTACCAGCTTCATAAATATTACCCGCCATTTCCATATAGCGAATCGCCTCACTAAAATGATACAGAGCTTGTTCTAAGTCACCCACCTCATAATAGATATTCCCAAGCTGATGATGAGCCGCCGCCAAATCATTCACCGCATTATCCGGCAATAATTCCAATGCGTTATGATAATATTTAACCGCCTCATTGATAATACTGCAATTAATAAATATTGCTTCTGACTGGTGCGGGCTTCTTTAGAGCGTTCATAAGCCACATATCCAAGTTCACCTAAACATTGTGCTTATTCTTGTCGATCATTTTCATTTATACTTGACTTGTATTGTTGCCGGCATTTTGGCAAAAGAAATTTAATGAACGATGTTCAAGTTTTTTTTTAAAGTGTTATCATATCTATCATGGGTCGTTGTGTCCTTTTGCATTATGATTGTTTTTGAAGAATTATATTCGACTCGTTTTAACACAACAACCCCTTTTAATTTATGTTTTTACGTGATAATTTGATAACTTTTTTTAAAATTATCTATCTTTTGACGACAGAAAATCACCTACAACATAAATACTTAACTTAATATGTGGCATAAATTTTTACCTTTTTTAGTATGGTGGCCCCTCGTTGGGCGTGACAGTTTACGGGCTGATCTACTCGCAGGTTTAACCGGTGCAGTGATTGTTCTTCCCCAAGGCGTGGCTTTCGCCATGATTGCCGGCCTACCGCCAGAGTACGGACTCTATACGGCGATGGTGACACCCATTGTAGCGGCCCTCTTTGGATCCTCGCTACATCTCATTTCCGGGCCAACAACAGCTATTTCGATTGTGGTCTTTTCCGCTATCAGTCATCACGCTGAACCGGGCACCGCAGAATTTATCAGTCTCACTTTAACGCTCACCTTTTTAGCCGGTGTCTATCAACTCGCCTTTGGCTTGGCGCGTTTGGGCACTTTAGTCAATTTTGTGTCTCACTCCGTCGTTGTCGCTTTCACCGCCGGGGCTGCCATTCTCATTATGACCAGTCAATTAAAACATGTGCTGGGTGTGTATGTCCCTAAAGGTGAATCTTTTTTACATACATGGGTACATGTTTTTAATGACATAGGTGATATTAATTATTATATCTTGATAGTGGCATTATCCACCCTGATATCCGCCCTGCTCTTTAAACGTTTTTTTCCTCGCCTACCTTACATGTTGTTGGCGATGATTTTGGGGAGTTTAGTTAGCCTGTTGCTCAATGGTGAAGCGCATGGAGTTCATTTAGTCGGGGAAATGCCAGCCCATTTACCCCCTTTATCAATGCCCGATTTTTCCATAGCAACAATACGTCAATTAGCCCCGGAAGCTTTTGCGGTGGCACTATTGGGTTTGATTGAAGCCGTCTCCATTGCCCGCTCTGTAGCCAGCAAATCTAATCAACATATTGATGGCAATCAAGAATTTATGGGTCAAGGCTTATCCAATATAGCCGGCAGCTTCTTTTCTAGTTATGCCGGTTCTGGCTCGTTTACCCGTTCTGGCATTAATTATCAAACTGGAGCTAAAACACCTTTATCAGCCATTTTTGCTGCGGTATTCCTAGCCCTGACGATATTACTCATTGCCCCATTAACCGCTTACTTACCCATTGCCGCTATGGGTGGCATTATCCTGTTAGTCGGTTATAACTTAATTGACTTCCATCATATAAAAGGGATTATTAAAGCCAGTCACTCAGAAGCAAGCGTATTACTTGTTACTTTTTTAGCAACCTTATTTTTAGAATTGGAATTTGCCATTTATGCCGGCATTCTGTTATCCCTCGTATTTTATTTAAATCAAACCGCACGTCCTAAGATTGTTACCTTAGCCCCGGATCCAGAAGAAAGACGCCGCCACTTGACTAATATTGAACGTAAAGCACTGCCAGAATGCCCACAATTAAGAGTGATTCGTATTGATGGCTCCCTGTTCTTTGGTGCTGTGAGCTATACCTCAAGCATATTACACCGATTGAAGGAAAAAGAGCCGACATTAACCCATTTGTTAATTCTGGCTAAGCCAATCAATTTTATTGACGTTGCTGGGGCAGAAATGTTAGTCCAAGAAGCTAAATATTGGAAA
>JAYQWI020000587.1:0-8556 GCA_035871815.2 Candidatus Parabeggiatoa communis | reverse complement strand
GTCGTTATCGGTATAGCTTGTTGAAGATAAGGGCGTGTCATTGACTTTCACCCGTTCTGTTTCTGGGCCTAAATAGAGATCAAAGCCACTGAGTTCGGCTGAAGCGGGGTGGCTCCAAGTCACGACGGGTGGGTTGTTTCCGTCTTGAACCACTTCTAAGCTGGCGACGGGTAATAAGTCTATATTTAAATAAGCCGTTTCAGAGAGGGCGGATTGATTGCCAGCAGCATCCACGGCGATGACGCTGTAGTAAGGCTGGGTTTTATCCGGTTTGCCATCAATGAAGCCTAATTCGTTGATCTCGGTTTTGAAAGGCGTGAGGCCATCAAGTGATTGAATTTCTGAAGCTTCACGGTAAACCTGATAGGTGACTTTTTCATAACCGCTTGGGGCTTGCCAAGTTACCCGAATCCCGGCACCGATGAGTTCTAATTGTAGGCCAGTCGGGGTTTGTGGTGCGATGGAATCTGCGGTGACTTTGACGACAGTGCTGTTGACACTGAAGCCTTCTTGCTCATTGGCTTGACGAACGCTGGCTACGGCATAATGGTATAAACCGTCTTGTTGGGTATTGTCCGTGAATGCCAGTGTGCCAGAACTGCGTTGGTAAGGGGTGAGTTGGCTTTCACCGGGGGCTTTCCGGAACAGTTGATAATCAGAAGCACCCGTGACGGCTTTCCAACTTAACTGGATTTTGCCATTGGGTAGGGCAACCGCTTTCATGCCGAAGGGTACGATAAGCGGGGGTAAGTCGCCTTGGTAGATTTGGAATTGGCTGTCTCCCACTATTTCGGTGCCGCGGTTGTGTAAGTCGTCTTCTGCGCTGAAGTAGAATTGGAGGTTTTCCGTTTCGGTTAGGCCGGCATCGACTGGCAAGCTAAAGCTTGCACTCCAATTTTGTTCGGTTTGGGATAACTGAAGGGCTTGGATTTGACGGCCCGGGCCTGATAGGCGATACGAGAGTTCTGGAATGTGTTCGGCCGGTAGGGATTCATCCAATTCCAGTGTCACTTGTAAGGTGACCGGAGCGTCATTGCGAATGGGTTCAGAAGGCAATAGCGTCAACAGGGTGACTTTGGGCCCTTGGCTGTCAATCTGGATAGCGGCACCCTCTTCGATATCCGTTCCACGATTGCCGGCTTGATCTCTGGCCGAGAAGACGGCATAAGCGGTGCCTTCAGGGGTGTTTTCGGTTATCTCAAATTGCCCTTGATATTGGGTGTCGGTGACGGGGGTTAATTCAATGGAAATGGGTAGGCCGCTGTCAGGCACCAAACTGAGAAATGGGGTGGTGAGCAGGGGTTCAGTGACGAGCAGGGTGATGTCAACCAGGCCTCGCGCTATGCGGCCACTTTCTGGATCAAACTCTCCTTGTGGGCTGTATTCAATCACGGCACGCGGGCCGGTGGTATCCGCTAAGACGCTGACTTGGTTGGATAATTCACTGGCTGTGTCTGCGGCGTTGACGGCTACAACGCGATAATAATATTGGCCATCCGTGCTGACTAAGTCATCAAATCCGGTGCCGGTGAGCAGTTGATCATTGACTTTTTGGGCAGAGGCTATGCTGGAAAATGCGCTGGTTGCTCGGTACACGTCGTAGCCAATCACCTTCTGATCATCGGGGGCTCGCCAGGTTAAACGTACTTGACCACTTTCCCGGGCTTGGGCCGTTAAACTGCTTGGGGCTTTGGGGATGCTGGTGTCGAAGGTGACAATCACGGTAGTGCTTTGTGGGCCCGTGCCACCGCGATTCTGTGCCACGGCGATTAAGTTGTTTTGCCCGTCTTCTAAGCTGATCGTTCCTGAAAACGTGTTGTGTTTGTCCAGCGTCAACGGTTCTCCAATCAGGGTACCGTTACGATAGAACAAGACTTCACTGCCTTTGTCGGCGGCTCCGATGACGCTGATTTGTGCTTGGTTCGTCAATTTTCCGGACAGCGGCCAAGTGATCACAGCTGCGCTTGGTGGGGCTAAAGCGACGTTGAGATTTAGCGGCGTGACACTGACATTGTCTAAGGTGTCGTAGGCTTTTATTTCAAGGGTATGGGCACCGTCTTCGACATCAATTGGGGATAAGAAGGCGCTGTATTGGTTGCTGCCATTGTTATCGGTGTGGAATAGGGTGCCATTTATCCAGAATTCCACGCGGCTCACGCCAACGCCATCGGTAGCGGTTAGCGCCAATGTTCCGGAATGAGAGAGGGTAGCGCCTTGTTCAAAAGGGGTGCCTTCAAACTGGAAATCCGTGACTGCTGGCCCGGTTTCATCATTGATGTCATCATCAATAATCACAACAAGGGCTTGCGTTTCAGTCAGGGTGGTATTGACCGGATTGCTGAGATTTATCCTGAATTGTTCATTGTTTTCTTCATAAAGAAAATCACCGTTGATCCTGACAGTCAGCGTTTTTTGGGTGTCACCGGGATTGAAAGTTAAGGTGTTTGGGTTCAGGGCCACATAATCACTGCCAGCGGTGGCGGTGTCATCGGCAGTGGCATACTGTACTCTCACCCAAGTGCCACTGGCGGTGGTTAGATTGAGGATCACTTGTGCGGTTTGAGTACCGGTATTACCTTCCAGAACACTGATATTGATCGGTTCAATGCTGAGCGCGGGCGGTTCATCGTCATCGGTGATCGTCACTATACTGCGGTTATCGGCGAGCGTCGCTTTAACCGGATTCCGGAGAATGAGGTAGAAATATTCGGATTCTCCTTCATCAAGGATATCGGCGTTGACCAAAACGTCCACCGTTTTGCGGGTTTCACCCGGCGCAAAATGTAAAGTGGTGGACTCCAGTGCCACATAATCCTCACCCGCTTTCGCACTCCCATTATTGGTAGCATATTCTACCGTGACAAGTTCATAAGGTGAGGTATCCAGACTGATTGTGAATTGGGCGGTTTGCGTTTCGCTATCGCCTTCTGTGAGGGTGAGATCGTCAATGCTGATAGCTGGTGGCACATCATTTTCTAGTAAGGTGACAGTCAGTGTGTCACGAGCACCTAACAGCGCACCACCAGTGACTTGACTGAGTGTGACAGTGAAGGTTTCATGGCTTTCAAGTAAATGATCATCTTGCAGGGTAATGCTGACATTTTGGGTTGTCGTTGATCCGTGTTCCCAATTCAAGGTGCCGGAAACGGGGAGGTAATCGCTGGAAGCTGTGGCCGTGCCTTCTAGGGTGCTGTAATCGACTGAAACGCTGCCCACATAACCTTTGTCACGGGTGACACTGAAGGTGAGTGTTGGCTCATTTTCAGTGATATTTAAGACGGTTCTGGAGAATTGCAGCGTACCGGGTCGGGTTTCAACCTGAAAGCTTAATGGCGTACTCCAAAAACCAGGGCCGTTGTCATTAGCGGTTTGCACCTGCCATTGGTATTGCCCTTCTGTTAATATGGTATCTAAAATGACCGAGCAGAGGCTGTTGGGGCAGGCTTGTTCTGTGGTGTATTCTTGTTCAATCAGGGGCGTGCTGCCTTGAGTGAGCTTGACAAGATAGTGTGTGGCACTGTCAACCTGAGACCAAGTGAAGGTTGGGGTGGCAGTATTGATGGTGTCTTTGGGTTCGATGAGAACGGCTGTTCCGGGTAGCCCACCGCCAGTTAAGGTGATTTCTAGGGGTGTTTCAGAAGCGTTGGACGGTATCAGTAAACGTGCGATTTTTCCGCCCGTGGTACTGGGTATAAAAGTCACTTCAACCGTACACGAAAGAGCGGGTGTCAATGCTTGGTTGGAACAGTTGTCGGTAGTGAGATTGAATTCGGCTGCGTCTGTTCCGGCTAAACTGATCGCTTCGATATTCAGGTTTAAATTACCCGTATTGGTTATCGTAAAAGCGTGTGCTGGTGACTGGCTGCCGATATCAACCACATCAAAGGCCTGGGTGGTGGGATGCACTTTGATAGCGGTATGGTAATGCACGATAATGTGCTTGGATTCCGACCAATCCGTTGGCGTACCACTCACCTGCGCCCGTACTCGCCAATAGTGTGTGCTATCTTGCAATTCGGGATTGTGCAGGTAGTCTGAAATATCGTATTTCGTGTCGGTTGTCGAAGTGGGTTCTGGCCACTGGCTGGCATCGTCAGTGATGTTAAATTCATAGGGGTTGGCATTCGTGATGCTGTCCCAAGTTGCCTCTGTTCTGTAATTAGTCCAATTGCCGTGGTTGGTTATGTGACCGGTGGTATAAAGGTAAAAGTAGTAACGGCTATTTTGTATCGTACCCTGATTGACAATATCTCCGTTGACGGTCAAGGTGCGATGATAATCCGGCTGGAGTATGACACCCTGGGCAACCGTCATTGAACCGTTGATGGTGATATTGCTGTAGATATTTTTAGCACCTGCTCCGCCAAAGACGACATGACTGTTCAGTGGCGAACTGCTTAAAGTGATAGTTTGTGTGTCGCCTGTGCCGACAAAGTCGATGTCATTGGCAATCAGCGTGGGTGAGGCTGAGACATTGCCTTTGAAGATGAGACTATCGGCTTCGAGTGTCCCCCCACCACGCATTTCGTTCTCAAAAGTAGCCGTTTTCCCCGGTTCAAACGTGATCGTTTTGCTGTTTAAGTAAACGGGGTGGCTAAATACCAGATTATTTTTAATGACAAAATTGTCATTAAACTGTACGATACCCGCTATGGGATGACCTGTGATTGTTCTGGCATCCGTCCCTGTCAGATAGGTGATGTAGTTAGTCCAAGCGCCCTCATTGGTTATATTATCAGTAGTATGAAGGTAGAGAGAGTAATAGTTATTTTGTATCGTGCCCTGATTAATAATCTCGCCGTTGACCGTCAAGGTGCGAGAACTATAGATCGGTTGAAGTGTTACGCCCTCAGCAATGGTCATTGAACCGTTGATGGTGGTGTTATAGGTCAGAGACTTTTTACCTGTGCCACCCATTGTCACCTGAGCGGCATTAAAAGTCCCTGAAAAATTTTGTTCGCTTCCTGAAAAGAGAATCTCATTTGTCGCCGTGAAAGTGCCTGACAGGTTTTGATTGTTCCCTGACAAGACGATTTTTTCAAGCGACTCACCTTGAATTGAGGCCAATATAGATTGACCGGTTAATAAAATGACCGAAATGCCTTGGGTGGTTAGGGTTCCCGCGGTGACATTACCCCCGAATGTGGTTGTGGCCGGCCCAGTGAGTGTCACGTTAGCCTTCTTGAATTCGACTTGGCTTGGCAAGTTGGGTTGAACCATTTCAAGCGTTTCTGCCTCTATAATCACTTTGGTGGCCGCTATTGGTTCACTCCCCTTTATGACCACTTGATCAGGGTTGCTTAGGGTGAGTAGGTAATTAGTCCAAGTGCCATTATTGGTGACATCAAAAGAGGCATGAAGGTAGAGAGAGTAATAGTTATTTTGTATCGTACCCTGATTGATAATCTCGCCGTTGATTGTCAAGGTGCGAGAACTATAGATCGGTTGAAGTGTTACGCCTTCGGCAACCGTCATTGAACCGTTGATAGTGGTGTTATTGGTCAGAGACTTTTTACCGGTGCCACCCATTGTCACCTGAGCGGCATTAAAAGTGCCTGAGAAATTCTGCTGGTTTCCTGAAAAGAGAATCTCATTCGTGGCATTGAAGGTGCCTGAAATGTTCTGATTGTCTCCTGAAAAGACGATTTTTTGAAGCGCATCACCTTGGATTGAAGCGGAGATAGATTGGCCGGTTAATAAAATGACCGAAATGCCTTGGGTGGTTAGGGTTCCTGCGGTGAGATTACCCCCGAATGTGGTTGTGGCCGGCCCAGTGAGTGTCACGTTAGCCTTCTTGAATTCGACTTGGCCTGGTAAGTTGGGTTGAACCATTTCAAGCGTTTCTGCCTCTATAATCACTTTGGTGGCGGCTATTGGTTCACTTCCCTTTATGACCACTTGATCAGGGTTGGTTAGGGTGAGTTGCTGATTAGTCCAAGTGCCATTATTGGTCACATCAAAAGAGGCCTGAAGGTAGAGAGAGTAGTAGTTGTTCTGTATGGTACCCTGATTGATAATCTCGCCGTTGATTGTCAAGGTTCGAGAACTATAGATAGGTTGAAGTGTTACGCCTTCGGCAACCGTCATTGAACCGTTGATGGTGATATTGTTGTAGATATTTTTGGCACCAGCCCCCCCAAAGACTACCTGGCTGTTCAGTGGCGAACTGCTTGAACTGATGGTTTGTGTGTTGTTTGTGCTGACAAAGTCGATGTTATCAGCAATCAGTGTGGGCGAGGATGAGACATGGCCTTTGAAGATAAGATGATCGGCTTCGAGTGTACCATTGCCGTAAACATCGCTCTCGAAAGTGGCCGTTCCTCCTTGGGCGAAGGTGAGCGTGTTGCCGTTTAAATAAAGCGTATTGGTCAATACCAAGCTGTTGGTGATCGTGAAACTGTCTTTAATCTGTAAGCTTGTGCTTATGGGATTGGTCAGGTTGATTGAGCGGGGCTGTGTTCCGGTCAAGTAGGTGGTGTGATTTGTCCAGGTGCCGTTATTGATAATATTGCTGGACAGGTAAAGGAAAAGTGCGTAGTAATTGTTTTGCAGGGTACCGTTGTTGACGAGATCACCTGTGATGGTTAAGGCACGAGAATTCCAAATAGGTTGGAGAATGGCCCCGGGGTTGACTGTCAGGCCTGCAATTGTGGCGGCCGTGTTGAGGGAGACGGTGCCATTGATTTCGACGCTGTCTTCTGGGGTGGGTATGCGGTTTTCTTCCCAAGTGGTGGGTTCCGTCCAGTTTCCGCCGGCCGAGATCGTATGGAGCGTCTCGGCCTGGAGCGATAAGGTTTGGCTTAATAATAGTATTAAGCAGGTTGATAGAAGGAATAGACTTCGTTTTCTTTTCATAATGGTTTTTTCCGTTGTGATGTTAATATCAAAAAAATAAACGCTACGGTCGGCTCACGCAGAGCCGCAGAGACGCAGAGGATCGATGCGTGAGCCTAAATTTAAAATTCGTTGTAAATAATGCTGCCGTTGCTTAGGCGATAACCTAAGTAGAGTTTGATTTCTCCTGTTAATGAGAGGTGTGTTGGGTTAAAACTTTCTTGCACTAGGATGGGTAGTGCGTCATAAGTGCTGGTGGCGGGTAGCTGTTCTATTTGGCCGTCCCAGCGTTGCCATTTGCTTTGGTTATCCAGATAGTAGATTGTGGTTTGGCCGTGTTGTTCTACCCAGATGAGCTGGTCGGCGCTTTGACCGATGTGCTGTGGGGCTGGGTAGATAAGTAGATCAAGTGTTGATTTAGTGAGTGTGCCGATAAAGTAAGCGAGGCTGTTGTTTTGCTGGCCGGTGTTATCGATTTCTAAGCCATGACTTTCAAACGATATCGTCGTTTTGTAGGGTGGGTAGAGCGTAGCGAAACCCACCGGTTTCATTGCCTCGGTACGATCCCCTTGTCGTGTTTGTTGGGTGTGCCGTAGGGTGACGGTATCCGCTTCATTGAAACTGACAATCTGGGCAAAGGTTTGATCACCCAAGGTGAGGATATCAACGGTTTCTGTGACATGGTTGGTTTCGTCATCAAGTGAGTATTCTTCTTCTAGCCTAAGGCCGGCTTGGGTCGTTAGGCTTTCTAGCTCAATTTGCTGCAATTGATAATCGATCATTTGGCCGCCTAAGGTGACGGTGCCAGTATCTGTCGCACTATAAATGGCTACATAGCCGACGGTTTCGGTGGGATGACCGTCATTGCGTGTTTCTTCTTCAAACAGGGCGGCAGCAAAACCATTGCTGGTAATGTCTTTGGCCCGTACTGTGACGGGTTGCACAACCGCTTTGCTGGTTTGTAGGGTTAAAAACAGGCGCGGTTGGCCGGGGAAGGCTTGGCCAAAGTGGATGTCTTTCCATTGGGCCGTACCGGATACGGTAAAATGACCGACTTCCCACAGACTGCCATCGCTCATGGGATAACGCCCGGCTTCCATAACCACGTAGGGTAGGGTTTCTTGGGCGTGTTTTTGATCTAAGTAATACCATTCTTGAAAGCGCATTTCAAAACTTGAAGGGGTAACTTGCTGTAAGCGCACAACGCCGGGTTCGAGATCATTTGAACTGGCTGGGCCGGCTATGATGACGGGGTTTTGGTACTCGCCGGTTAGGCTGGTTGATTGCCAGTTATGTGTGACTTCCACGACATCTTGTTCGCCCAGTTGCTTGTCATCAGTCGGTGTTGAAAATCCTTCGCGCACGGTGACGGTATCGGCTTCATTGAAACTGACGATTTGGGCAAAGGTGTGATCACCCAAGGTGAGGATATCAACGCTTTCTGTGACATGGTTGGTTTCGTCATCAAGTGAGTATTCTTCTTCTAGCCTAAGGCCGGCTTGGCTGGTCAGGCTTTCTAGTTGAATTTGTTGCACTTGATAATCAATGGCTTGTCCAGCAGTGGTGAGGGTGCCACTGCCTGTTGCACTGTAAATGGCTACATAGCCGACGGTTTCGGTGGGATGACCGTCATTGCGTGTTTCTTCTTCAAACAGGGCGGCAGCAAAACCATTGCTGGTAATGTCTTTGGCCCGTACTGTGACGGGTTGCACAACCGCTTTG
>JAYQWI020000586.1:0-3010 GCA_035871815.2 Candidatus Parabeggiatoa communis | reverse complement strand
TCACCACCCGTTTAAACTTTTCCCGTTCAAACAGTTCAGCCATCCCCGCCCTATCTGCTAAATCTAATTGAATAAAACGGAAATGGGGTTGATTTTCCAATTGCCTTAAACGGGCTTTTTTGAGATTGACATCATAGTAATTATTGAGATTATCAATACCAACGATATCAAAACCCTGTTCCAAAAGGCGTTTAGATAATTGGGCACCGATAAAACCAGCGGCACCAGTGATAAGAATAGTCATATTTTACTAAGCAGCATTACATTTTTTCGTTATCGACACCATGATTTATAGCTTTTTAAAAATAAGTGTAGTGGTTCGTTAAGATGTTGAACATGATATCGATTATAGCGTTTCCCGATTGAATGAAGTACAAATTTAGATTGTCGTTACAAAATTGATTTTGCGAAGGCCTTTTTCGTTCCAAATTGATTTTGCGGTTCGATTTTCTTAATATAACTGTACGTCATGAGATCGGGAAACGCTATAATCAGCGTAAATCATGACAATCAGCATTTCACGCTAAAGCTTAACTATCAGTTATTTATTCTACCTCCGAGGGCGCATTTCTAAAAAAAGGGTCATTATCAATCTTGGTTGAGTTGTACAAAAGCCCGATTTTCGTTCAAAATTTATTTTTCTTCGGCCTGAATATATATCATAATATCATTAAAAATAATAGAGTTATTCTCTGTGGTACTCTGTGGTTCTCCGTGTTCTCTGTGTTGAAAAAAAAGTGTCGCCCAAACTGATAGGTGCTAAGACAAAAGGCAAATGCTATAGATTCACAAAGTCATTTTTCATAAAAATACGTGGCAATTGAAAAAAGGGCGTATGAGCTTCAGTGTTTCCAGGTGCGACAGTACAGGCATAATCAAAGCCTACCGCTTTAACCGCATCACTGATGTGCTGATTATATCGGCCGTCAGGATAACAAAAGGATTTATTCATGCCACCTCTGAATTTTTCCACTAATTGATAGCTTTCTATTAATTCTCTCTGTAATTCGGTTTCCGAAAGAAACGTTAACCTGTGATGACTCGCGCCATGCCCCCCAATTTCGTGCCCCCGTTTTGCAAGATGAAAAAGCTCTGCTTGAGAAAGATATAATTGTTCTGGCGTGGGTATGCTGGCAACGTGTAAGGTTTCAGTCATTTTTTGCAATAGGCTACTGCGTTGATGAGGGCTTGCCTGTTGTAAATATTCCTTGACTGCCCCTTTTACCCACCATGCCAGGTTGTTATCAATATTCACAGGATGCTTATCAAATAAACCTTCTAAACGAATACCATGACGCTTTTGCGCTCGCTGCAATAACGCATAATAATGATCAATAAAAATGAGTGAAGTATGCGCTTCTCCTAGATGACGGGCAACGGGATAAAGTGTCAAGGGATAATCACTGATATTATGATCTAATACGTCTCGGTAGCCATCATCAAAGGTGATAGCACAGAGAGGAAGCGTTTGAAATTTGGTGCTGTGTAAAAGTGCCATGCCCTGACTCAATGTCACAAATCTTACTCGCTTTGATAACCCTTGAAGCTGGGCATGGAAGACTTGTGGTGTGATTGCGGTACCACGAGTAAAATAGCAAGCGGTATCTGGGCAGGGATTACAAACTCGGTGATACATCAGAATGAGTAGTTTATTCATAACCAAGGTAATAATGTGAAAATCTTGGGTTGCTTCGATACGCTTTCCATGTTGACTCTAGCACAAAGACTTAAATCGTTTCGTCGAATCAGGAGAATTGACGTTTCAGTTTGCTCAGTTGTTCTGTCACACCAACGGACAATTTTACGTTCATAAATGCCAGTGAGTGCAACGATCAAATAGTCTTCAGTTACCAATAAACCGCGACACCAACCCGTATGTCCAAAACGATCAAATAATGCGATTTGCATGACAAGTTGATCCGTAACGCCCAAAGCATCCACCGCGTAAGCCAATAGATAGCCATTCGTCGTTGTCAGCCAAAAGCGTCCATCTTGAACAAACCCATCATGAGGATAACCGGGTAAATTATCAATCACGATGCGCCAATTCCGTAAGTCTTGAACACAGCGATCACGAAAGCGGGTAACGAGCAATTGTTGTCCAAAGCAACTCAGATGATTGGGGTGGATGCAATCCCTAACACGACGGCGATGAAAAGGAGGCTGAGTTTCAACCTCTTTTTGGTAATAGGCATCGCTTGATGAAATGTGCGCTTGGGAAGACAGAGGTGTCTCTTCTGTCCAAGCAAGCTGTTGAATTGCAAAGCACTCTTCTGGACTATGCTGAGGTATGTCTTGTCGTTTCAGCCCTAACCAAGCCGGAATCAGATCATAGCCTCCCAAATAACCCCCATTCATAAGATAACAATCAATGCGATCTAAGCCAGTATTAGCAATATACAACTGTTCGCCAGCGATAGCGAGATGATGCAGATCATTCATATCGGGGCGATGCAAAATATCGGTGACACACCAATGGTTTGGATTAACGCGAAACACGGCCGCGTACCCACACACCAATAAATCCGATGTGCCTGCCTTGCCTGTCCAAGCCGCGCCAGTAAACCCTTTACCATACACTTGCAAATGAGAGGGGGGCAGATAATCTAGCACGATTTCCCAAGTTTCTTGTAATAAATCCACTAACACCAATTGCCCCTGTACCCGGCTAAAATCACCTAAAGTTGCTAATATTTTCATGACGATTTATTAATCCATCCGCTCCCAATATTCCATGGTTCTTTTCTAGGTTGTTCCAACACCTTTAACGCGCTTTGTATAGCGGCCTCTGGCGTTTTAGCTGAAATGATAGCTTGAATATGGCGATCATCCAAAACTTGCCCCGATAATTTTTCTCCCCAGCCGGCAATGTCGCTGAGTCCAATAATGGGTTTGCCGAGTTGCCATGCCAAAGCGATTTCACTGAGGGTGCCTGAACCGCCACCGATTGCAATGACGACATCAGCACTGGCAACCACTAAAATATTACGCCCCATTTGCATACCGGTAG